>JAQGMY010000399.1 GCA_028292105.1 Ramlibacter sp. | reverse complement strand
TCGAGCAGCAGCGCCTCGTCGTAGCCTTCGCGCAGCGCGTCCGTGCGCGCCATCTGGAACAGCATGTAGTTGCCGCTGGCTTTCGCCTTGGACATGTTCGAGTTGATGTGGTGGCGCGTGTACGACGAAGTCTTGACCAGCGTGCCGAGCTCGAGCTTTCCCTGCCCGAGGTACTCGCCCCAGTGCCAGACCGCCACGCCTACGCTCACCTTGCAGCCGCGGTAGTCGAGTCCCATGCCGCCCGACCCGATGTACGCCACCGGGCGGATGTAGCACTGCTCGTACCCGTTGACGGCGATGGCCTCGCAGCAGGCCTCAGTCACCTCCGCCACGCCAAGGGGAATGTCCAGGCCGATGATCTTGGCCGACTTGAACAGGCGGTCGATATGCGCGTCGAGGCGAAACACCGCGGGCCCCCGGGCGGTCTTGTACGCGCGGATGCCCTCGAAGACGCTGAACCCATACTGAAAGCTGTTGCTCACGAAATCCACCGTCGCATCGTTCCAGTCGACGAACGCGCCATCGATCCAGATCTTCTTTCCCGATTCCATTCAAAAGCTCCTCGTTGCAGGTACAGGTTTGCCGTTCACTTGACCGGCGAAATCTTCAGGTTGTGCAGCATCCGCGCAAGCGTGAGCCGCATCATCTCCAGGTCTTCTGCCGGCACATCGTGGATCGCCCACTGGTACTGCGCGGATACCGCGGGCAACATCGACTGCAGGAGCTGCGTGCCCGCCTCGGTCATCTCGACCACGACCGAGCGCGCGTCGCGCGGATCCGCCGACACCGAGACCAGTCCCTGCGACTTCATCCGCGCGACGGTGCGGCTCAGCACCGAGGTCTCGATGAGGGTCAGGTCGATGAGGTCCCGCATCCGCACCGGATTGCGCCGGGTCAGCGCCATCAGCACGCGGTAGACGCTGGGCGACTGGTCGAACGGCCGCAAGGCGGCAACCAGGCTGATCCCCAGCCGCTCCGCGACCTGGCGCAGGAGGTATGCCGCGTTCTCTTCGCCACGCGATGCCTGGAGTGCGCCGGCAGGCTCGGGTGTCGCCGCTACTTTCGCGACTCCCTTGCGTGCCGGTGGGCTTGACTGGGAGTTCCCTTTTTTCATGATGACCGCCGACGCTGTGATGGAGGCGGCGAATTTAGCGCAGGCGCTGGCTCCGGCACTTCGCCGCGCCGACCCGCGCTCCAGCTCGTGCAGCGGGGAATCCGCCCGTTGCCGCGCGTCGTGCAGCTCGCCAGCGGCCGTCGCGAATCGGGGTCCAGTACATCGCATGGGCCGGAGTCTCGCACCAAGTCTTTGCGATTGCAACGACTTGCGCAAGTTAATTCGGTCTGGTTTACCCGGGGATGACCGCGGTGGCTTCGATCTCGACCTTGGCGCGATCCTCGATCAGCGCCTTGACTTCGACGGCGGTCATGGCCGCGTTGTAGCTGCCGACGATCTCGCGAAAGGCGCGGCCGACTTCGGCGCCGGCGGCCAGGTATTCGCGCTTGTCGGTGACGTACCAGGTCATGCGCACGATGTGCTCCGGCTTGCCGCCCGCCTCGCTCAAGACGGCGATGATGTTTCGCAGCGCCTGCTGCGCCTGCCCGGCGAAGTCGTCCGTGTGGAACACGCCTTGCGCATCCCAGCCGATCATGCCGGCGATGTAGACCTGCCTGCCGGTCACGGTGACGCCATTGGCATAGCCTCTGGGCCGGGGCCAGCCTTCGGGGAGAAGTACTTTCATGAGGTTTCCTTTGCAGTGGGGTGAGGGTTGCATCGCCCGATGGCAGCGTGCACTTTCATGTTGGGTCCTTCGCTCACATCACTTCGCCACCGGACACCGAGATGGCCTGCCCGGTGACCGAGGCGGCGCCGTCGCCGCACAACCACCGCACCGCGTCGGCCACCTCCTGCGGCTGCACGATGCGCGCTTGCGGGTTGCCGGCGGCGAATTCCGCCAGCGCTTCGCGTTCGCTGCGGCCCGTCCTGGCCACGACGTTGGCGACGCTGTCGCGCAGGATGTCCGTGTCGGTATACCCCGGGCACACCGCGTTGACCGTGATGCCCTTCCGTGCCACCTCCAAGGCCAGCGACCGCGTCAGGCCCAGCACGCCGTGCTTGGCGGCCACGTAGGCGCTGACATAGGCGTAGCCCTTCTGGGCGGCGGTGCTTGCAATGTTCACGATCCGACCGCCACCGGCGGCGAGCATGTGCGGCAGCACGGCCTGGCTGCACAGGAAGGTGCCGGTGAGGTTCACGGCCAGCATCCGTTGCCACAGCTCGAGACTGGTGCGGACCAACGGCGCGCTTTCCGCCTGCCCGGCGTTGTTGACCAGGATGTGCACGGTGCCGCGTTCGTCGCGGGCGCGGGCAAAGGCGGCGTCGACCTGGCCGGGGTCGGCAATGTCGGCGACCACGATGCCGTGCTGGCCGGGGAGCTCCCGGGCCAAGGCCTGCAACGACGCTTCATTGCGCCCGAGCAAGGTGAGCGTGGCGCCTTCGGCCGCCAGCGTGCGAGCGATGGCGGCACCGATGCCACGGGCCGCGCCGGTCACCAGTGCATGCTTGCCGTGCAGCATCACAGGCCGGCAGCGCGGTTCGCCAGCGGCGACAGGCCGCCGGCCTGGCCGGCAGCTGCGCGTTCGCGCTCCAGGTTGCGCTCCAGTTGCACCTTCGCCGCGCGGTACTGACGCGGCCAGGCGACATCGAAGTAGCCGATCTTCGCGGCTTCCATCAGCGTCCACGCCGGATTCGCCAGGTGCGGGCGCGCCACGGCGCACAGGTCCGCGCGGCCGGCGGCGATGATGCTGTTCACGTGGTCGGCTTCCGAAATCGCACCCACCGCCATCGTCGCGATGCCGGCTTCGTTGCGCACGCGGTCGGAAAACGGCGTCTGGAACATGCGGCCATACACCGGTTTTTCCTGTTTGCTGACCTGGCCGGAGGAGCAGTCGATCATGTCGGCGCCGGCGGCCTTGAAGGCACGGGCGATCGCAACGGCGTCATCCGGCGTGATGCCGCCCTCGACCCAGTCGTGCGCGGAAATCCGGACCGAGACCGGCAGGCTGGCCGGCCAGGCAGCGCGCACGGCGTGGAACACCTCCAGCGGATAACGCAGGCGGTTCTCCAGCGAGCCGCCATATCCGTCGGTGCGCTGGTTGGTCAGCGGCGAGATGAACGACGACAGCAGGTAACCGTGGGCACAGTGCAGTTCCAGCCAGTCGAAACCGGCCTGCGCCGCCCGCCTTGCGCTGTCCACGAAGTCGTCGCGGACGCGGTCCATGTCGGCGCTCGTCATGGACCGGGACCACTGGCTGACCCCGTCGATGTACTGCTGTGGCGACGCCGAGATCAGGGGCCAGTTGCCCTCCTCCAGCGGCCGGTCGATGCCCTCCCAGGCGACGCGGGTCGAGCCCTTGGCGCCTGCATGGCCGATCTGCAGCGCCAGCTTGGCGTCGCAGCTGGAATGCACGAAGTCCACGATGCGCTTCCAGGCAGCGCCTTGTTCGTCGCTCCAGATCCCGGGGCAACCGGGCGTGATCCGGGCGTCCGCCGAAACGCAGGTCATCTCCACCATCACCATGCCGGCGCCGCCCATGGCGCGCGCGCCCAGGTGGGCCAGGTGGTAGTCGGCCGGCAAGCCGTCGACGCAGGAGTACTGCGCCATCGGCGAGACCACGACCCGGTTCTTCAACGTCGTGCCGCGCAGCGCAAAGGGAGTGAACATGGGCGGGATCGGCATCTGCGCGGGATCGCGCTGCACGCCCGCCCCGGCGGCCATCCAGTCCTCGTAGGTTTCCACGTAGTTCCTGTCACGCAGGCGCAGGTTCTCGTGGCTGATGCGCTGGCTGCGGGTGAGCAGCGAATAGGCGAACTGTGCCGGCGGCAGGCCGGCATAGCGTTCGACGTTCTCGAACCACTCGGTCGAATTGCGCGCCGCATTCTGGATGCGCAGCACGTCGATGCTGCGCACCGCCTCATAGGCCTGCAACGCCCGGTTCAGCTCGCCGGGCTGGTTGCCGATGCAACGCGCCAGTTCGATCGCATCTTCCAGGGCCAGCTTGGTGCCGGAGCCGATGGAGAAGTGCGCGGTGTGAGCAGCGTCCCCCATCAGCACCACCGGCGCGCGGCCGTTGTGGTGCACCCAGTGCTGGCAGACCACACGGGGAAAGCGGATCCACTGCGCCGAGCCGCGCAGGTGGCTGGCGTTGGACAGCAGGCGATGGCCATCCAGGTACCTGGCGAACAGGCGCTCGCAAAAGTCGATGCCCTCTTGCATTTCCATCCTGTCGATGCCGGCCGCGCGCCACACCTCTTCGGGCGCTTCGACGATGAAGGTGGAACTGTCCTCGTCGAAGCGGTACGCGTGGGCCTGGAACCAGCCCCACTGCGTCTTCTCGAACGCGAAGGTGAAGGCATCGAACAGCTTGTGCGTGCCGAGCCAGACGAAGCGGCAGCGGCGGGTGTCGACGTCCGGCTGGTAGGTGGCGGCGTACTTGGTGCGCAGACGGCTGTTCAGGCCGTCGCTGGCGATGATCAGGTCGGCGTCGGGATACTCGTCATCGTCCTGCACATCGGTCTCGAACACCAGCTTCACGCCCAGTTGCTCGCAGCGCTCCTGCAGGATGTTGAGCAGGCGCTTGCGGCCGATGCCGCAGAAACCGTGGCCGCCCGAGCGCATCTTCTGGCCGTCGATGTTGATCTCGATGTCGTCCCAGTGGCTGAACGCGTCCAGGATGCTGACCGCCGAAGGCGCGTCCGCGAGCTGCAGGTTGCCCAGCGTCTGGTCGGAGAACACCACGCCCCAGCCGAACGTGTCGTAGGGGCGATTGCGCTCCACCACGGTGATGTCGTGCGCCGGGTCCTGCTTCTTCATCAGCAGGGCGAAATACAGGCCGGCGGGGCCGCCGCCGATGCAAACGATCTTCAAGGGACTCTCCTGGTCGGGGCGCTGTCCCGATCGGTTATTGAACTGTCAATTGTTTAAGCTTGAAGTAGTTTAGGGCGGCACGCGCCTGCTGGCAACCTTTCAAGGAGAGCGTCGTCGACGCCGCAACGGCAGCCGAAGGGCCGCCGCTCACGCTCCACTGGCACTGCGCTTGCGTGGCCAGCTGCGCTACGGAGCTGACAAGGTGCCGCAGCCGGCCCGCAAGGTGCCGGCCGCCGCTAGGCTGCCGGGGCGGCTAGCGTGAACCAGAACACTGTGCGTTCGCCCGGTTGCGAATCCGCCCAGATGCGGCCGGCGTGGCATTCCACCACGTGGCGGGCGCTCGCCAGGCCAATCCCGACGCCTTCGAACTCGTCGTCGGGGTGCAGTCGGCGAAAGGGGACGAACAGCTGGTCGGCCATGGCCATATCGAAGCCGACGCCGTTGTCCTGCACAAAGAATGCCCCGTCCGGGCGCTGCCCGACCTGGATCCGGGCGACCGGGCACCCCGCCGTGAACTTCCAGGCGTTCCCCAGCAGGTTCTCGAGCAAGGTGTGCAGCAGCCGAACGTCGCCGCAGGCGCGCATCCCCTGCTGGACCTCCACCACGACGGCTCGCTGCGGCGACGCCGCCCGCAGGGATTCCATGGCATCCTCGGCCAGCGCGCCCAGGTCCACGACGCCGCACTGCAACTCGATCGCGCCGACTGCTGCCAGCCGCGCGAGGCCCGTCAGCAGGGCGTCCATGCGCGTCACGCCCGAACGGATACGCGACAGGTAATGCGCCGCCTTGGGGTCGCCATCGCCCCCGATACGTTCAGCCAGGGCTTCGGCGAAACCCGCGATGCCGGCCAGGGGTGCGCGCAGGTCGTGGGCGACCATCAGCGTGAAGCCTGTCAGTTCGCTTTTCAGCCGCTGGAGCTGCTCGGCGTGATCCTTCACCCGCCGCTCCGCGCTCTCACCTGGCTGCGACGATGCCGCTCACGTCCACGATGTACATCTGCCGGCCCTCCCCGTGCACGGAGTCGATGCAGATCTCCGTGCCGTCGCGGCTCCAGCGCGGGTGCAGGTCGCAGCGGTTCTCCTTGCTGAGCGAAGGATCGGCGTAGAAGCTGCCGACGTCGTGCCGCGTCCCGGTTTCCATGTCGTACAGGAACAGGATGCGCTCGTGGGTCCGCGCATCGGGATACGTGTCGCTGACCAGCCAGCGGCCGTTCACCGGCGAAAAACTCATGTGCCCGTTTTCGGTCAGCACATGGGTGCCGACCGGCTGTACGCGTCCGCCATCGGCATCTTCGTACAGGTGGTAGTGGATCTCGCCCGCATGCGGGCCCCAGACGATGATCTCGCTGTCGTTGCGCCACAGCGGGTGGGAGATCTGGTACTCGGACTTCTCGTAGTCGAAGGTGCCGACGGCATTCGGGTCGAAGTCGTCCGCCAGTTGCGGCAGCGGGTGGTCGGAGCACTCCAGCAGGCGCAAGCCCGTGCCGTCGGGGTTCATCGTGATGAGCCGGTGCAGGAAGCAGGTCTCGTCTTCGACCCGCTCGGTCCAGCGATGCAGCAACAGCACGCGCGAGGATGAAGGGTTGATCTCGATGTGGCTGACCCAGTGGATCGCCTTGTCCATGGAGGCGCGGGGATGGAAGTCGCGCAGCTGGCGATACGACAGCACCAGCCGCGACTCGCCCGTTTCCAGGTCCATCCAGTGCAGGCCGTCATCGGCGGGCGCCAGCGGCAGTTCGAACGGACCGCCGTCTTCGCTGTAGCCTATCGTTTCGTGCGTGACGTACAGGCGCCGGTAATCGACGCAGATCCCGTAGCGGCTGTCGGGCGCCACCACGTAGACAGGTCGCGGCAGCGACCGGCGCTCGCCGGTCTGGACGTCGAAGATGGCGCTGCCGAAGGCAGGCTCGCCGCCGCTGCCCTCGCGCCGCTCGTTGAATATCAACTTGCGCCCGCCGGCCCCGTCCAGCCACTGCAGCTGGCTGCCCATTTGCCAGTTCCAGGCACGCGTCTCGGCCACGCGGTGGAAGCGCTGGCCCTGCTCCAGGTCGAAGTAGCCGATGCCGGCCAGGCAATCGGGCGCGAGCCGCACGTCCTTGTAGGGCACCTGTTGCGCGAGCAGGTAGCGCCCGGTGCGATCCCAGTTGCTCTTGTTGTAGTAGCCGAAGAAGTGATGTTGCGGCCCGGCGCCCACCTGGCGCACCGGACACGTCCGCTGCACGATCGAGGAACGCTGCATGCTCACTCCGCCACCAGATCGGCCTTCTGGATCACCGCATCCCAGCGCTGCTTTTCGGCGGCGATGAATTTCGCCGCTGCTTCCCTGCTGCTGGCCACCGGCGTCATGCCTTGCGCGGCCAGCGCGGCCACGAACTCGGGGCTCTGGATGATCTTGCGGATGTCGGCGCTCAGCTTGTCGGCGATCGCGTCGGGCACCTTGGCACCGACGGCGATGGTGGTCCAGGAAGTGGCTTCGAATCCCCGCAGGCCCGCTTCAGCCACCGTCGGCACATCCGGCAGCGCGGCGATGCGCTTGTTGCCGGTGACCGCCAGGGCTTTCAGCTTGCCGCCGCGCACGTGCGCCAGCACGGTCGGCGGGTTCTCGAACATCAGCTGGATCTGCCCGCCGAGCAGGTCGTTCAGGGCGGCGGCACTGCCCTTGTAAGGCACGTGCGTCATCGGCGCCTCGGCGGTCACCTTGAACAGCTCGCCGATCATGTGCACCGAGGAGCCGATGCCCGCCGAGCCGAAGTTCAGCGCGCCGGGCTGCTTGCGGGCCAGCGCCACCAGTTCCTTGACGTTGTTGGCGGGCAGCGCCGGGTTGGCGACGACCACGTGCGGCATTTCGGCCAGCACGGTGAGCACCTTGAATTCGGTCGACGGGTTGTACGACAGGTTCTTGTAGACGCCGTAGGTGGCGTGCAGGCCGATCGAGCCCAGCATCAGCGTGTAGCCGTCTGCCGGCGCGTCCACCACGGCCTTGCCGCCGATGTGCCCGCCCGCGCCGGGACGGTTGTCCACCACCACTGTCTGCTTGTAGAGGCGCGACAGGCGCTCCGCCAGCATCCGCGCCTGCACGTCCGAGCTGCCGCCGGCGGTGAACGGGACGATGATGCGCATGGGCTTGCTGGGGAAGTCCTGCTGGGCGAAGGCGGCGGGAGAGGCGGCAGCGATCGCAGCGCAAGCGCCCACGAAAGCCAGACGGCGGCGGGAAAGGGTGAAGGTCATGGAAGTTCCTGGCGGCATGCGGTGGCGGGAGATGGCCAGAGTCTAGGAGGCGGGGTGCTGCGCGAAAAATTCTTTCTCGCGACATGTCCATACGCAATTGGCATACATTGCCGTTCATGCCGCGCCCGCTGAAATTCCGCCAGATCGAGGCCTTCCGGGCCGTGATGCAGACCGGCACCACCACCGCGGCGGCGGCCTTGCTGAACACCACCCAGCCTTCCATCAGCCGGCTCCTGGCGCAGATGGGCGCGGCCACCGCCCTGAAATTGTTCGAGGCCGAACGGGGGCGGCTGAAGCCGACACGCGAAGCCAAGGACCTGTTCGACGTGATCGAGCGCAACTTCCTCGGCCTGGACCTGATCGAGCAGCGGGTCGCCACGCTGCGCCGCACCGGCGCCGGCATGCTCCGGGTCGGTTGCACGCCGGCGCTGGCGCTCAGCCTCATGCCGCCGGTGGTGGCCGCCTTCTGCCGCAAGCATCCCGAAGTCCATGTCAGCCTGCAAACGCACGGCGGGCACCAGCTGTGGGAAGGACTGCAGCACGGCGCGTTCGACGTGGTTCTGTCCACCATGCCGGCCGCACACCTGCAGGCGAAGGTGGCCACCCTGCACCGCGCCCGCACGGTCTGCGTGCTGCACGCCGGCCATCCACTCGCCGCGCGAACCAGGCTGCACGTGCGCGACCTGCATGGCCAGGTGCTGCTGACCTTGCCCCCGGACGACACATTCCAGCGCCAGTTCCAGCAACAACTGCTGGCGCACGGGGTCGAACCGGCGGCCACGGTGGAGACGACCTATTCGTTCACGATCTGTCGCATGGCCGCGGAAGGCGCGGGAATCGGCATCGTCAACCCGTACGTGGCGTCCGTGTTCGCCCGCGACGTGCGCGTGGTGCCGCTCACCCCCTCGCTGGCGGTGGAGATCGTCCGTGGCTACCCACCCCAGTTCGCGCCGTCGCGGACGACCGAAGCCTTCGTCGACTTGTTCGAAGCGCAACTGAAGGCCTTGCCCAAGGAGTGAAGGCGGTGCGTCGCCCTCGTACTTACCCCGGACCGAACTGTCTCCCGATGGATAGTTCACCGCGCCGGGACGGGCGATCATCCGCGGCAAAGGCGGAGCCGACGGACATGGTGTCCAGCCGGGCCGCGTCGAGGATCCGGATGGCGCCGTACTCCAGCAGCACCACTTTCTCCTGCTTCAGCCGCGCCAGCGTCTGGTTGCAGCGCTGGCGCGAGACCGTCGCCAGGTTCGCCAGTTCTTCCTGCGAGACTTCCAGGTGCTGCTGGCCGAGCGGATTGAGCAGCGGGTGCACCAGGGCCAGCAGCGCGCGCATGACCAGCCGGTCGGCATCGAGCAGCTGGTGCGCGGCGTAGCTGTCCATGAACCAGTGCAGACGCTCGTTGATCTGCTGCAGCAGGAATTCGGCGAAGGCCGGCTCGGTGCGGCGCAACCAGTCGAAGGTCTCGAACGGCAGCAGTGCGACCCGGCTGGCGCGCAACGCGACCAGGTCCGATCGGCGCGGCTTGCCCCGCAGCAGGGTACCCTCGCCGAACCAGCTGCCCACCGACTGCCCACCCAGGGTGACGGTGCGGCCGTCGGCAGCGTTGACGGACCACTTGAGCAGGCCTTCGCTGACACCGAACCAGTGGTGCTGGAGGTCGCCGGCGCGGCCCAGGGCTTCGCCGGCGGCAAGCGCACGTTCCTGCAGGTCGCGGCGCACCTGTTCGCGCGCCGGTTCCGACAAGGCGCTGAACCACCCCGCGTGGCCAAGCAATTCTGCAAGGTTCATGCGAAGCGACGGCCGGCGCAGTGCTCTGGTCATGCGCGACTATAGATGCGGAGAGGTTTCGAGATGCATGAGATGACTGGCGAGGGCGAGGTCCTGTGGCAACCCACCCCGGAACAAGCCGCCGCGAGCCGGCTGGCCGGCTACCAGGAGTGGCTGCGCACGTCCTGCGGCCGCGCCTTCGAGGGCTACGCGGACCTGTGGCAATGGTCGGTCGACGACCTGGACGGCTTCTGGCGATCGATCTGGGACTTCTTCGATGTCCAGGCCGACGGTTCGCCGCAGCCCGTGCTGGGCCGCCGCACGATGCCGGGCGCCGAATGGTTCCCGAACGCCCGCCTGAACTACGCCGAACATGTCTTTCGCCAGGCCACGCCAGGGCGCCCGGCCCTGCTGGCGCGCAGCGAGGAAGGCTTGCGCGAGGTGTCATGGGCGCAGTTGCGGCGCGACGTCGGCGCGCTCGCCGCGTGGCTGCGTGCGCAGGGCATCGGCCCGGGGGACCGGGTCGCCTCCTACCTGCCGAACCAGCCGGAAACCGTGGTCGCCTTCCTCGCCTGCGCGGCCATCGGCGCCGTCTGGTCCAGCTGTTCGCCAGACATGGGTCCCTCCGTGGTGCTCGACCGGCTGCGGCAGATCGCGCCCAAGCTCCTGCTGGCGTGCGACAGCTACCGCTACAACGGCAAGGTGCACGACCGCGCCGCGGTGGTGAGCCAATTGGTGGAGGAGCTGCCCAGCCTGCAGGCGGTGCTGCACGTGCCCGGCCCGCTCGCCCAGGACCGCCCCGTGACTTGGGCGCGGCAGCAGGCCTGGGCCGAGACGGTCCGCGTCGAGGCGCCGCTGGCGTTCGAGCGGCTGCCGTTCGACCATCCGCTGTGGATCGTCTATTCCTCGGGCACCACGGGGCTGCCCAAGGCGATGGTGCACGGGCATGGGGGCATCGTGCTCACGCACCTGAAGACCATGGCGCTGCAGCATGACCTGCGTCCCGGCGACCGCCTGTTGTTCCTGGGTGGCACCGGCTGGATCGTGTGGAACCTGCAGGTAGGCGCCCTGCTGGTGGGCGCCACGATCGTGCTGTACGACGGCAATCCGGCCTGGCCCGACGCCGAGGCCCTGTGGCGCTTCATGGACACGGCCGGCGTGACGCTGTTCGGCTGCGGCGCCGCTTACCTCGTCAACTGCATGAAGGAGGGACTGCGTCCGCGCGACTTCGCGCCGCTCGCGCGGCTGCGCGCGATCAATTCGACCGGCTCGCCGCTGCCGCAGGAGGCCTATCGCTGGGTCTACGGCAGCCTCAAGCCCGACGTCTGGCTGGCCTCCATCAGCGGCGGCACCGACATCGCTTCGGGCTTCGTCGCCTGCGCGCCGACGCTGCCGGTAATTGCGGGCGAAATCCAGTGCCGCGAACTCGGCGTCGCGGCCTACGCCTTCGACGAGGCTGGCCGGCCCGTGGTCGGCGAGGTCGGCGAACTGGTGGTGACGCAGCCCATGCCCTCGATGCCCCTGCGCTTCTGGGGCGACGAAGGAAATCGGCGCTACCTGGAAAGCTACTTCGAGATGTTCCCCGGCGTCTGGCGGCACGGCGACTGGATCCGCTTCACGCCGCGCGGCAGCGCGGTGATCTACGGCCGCTCGGACAGCACCATCAACCGCTCGGGGATCCGCATGGGCACGGCGGAGATCTATCGCGTGGTCGAGGAACTGCCCGAGGTCCGCGACAGCCTGGTGGTGGACCTCGAATATCTGGGTCGGCCTTCCTACATGCCGCTGTTCGTGGTGCTGCATGCGGGCCGCACGCTCGACGATGATCTGAAGCAGAAGATCGTCCGCCAGATCCGCGACAAGGCCTCACCGCGCCACGTGCCCAACGAGATCTTCGCCATCGCGGAGGTGCCCCGCACCCTGACCGGCAAGAAGATGGAAGTGCCCGTGCGCAAGCTGCTGCTCGGGCACGACGCGGACACGGTGGCCAGTCGGGACGCCATGGCCAATCCCGACAGCCTGGCTTACTTCATCGCGTCGGCCGCACGCCTGCGCGAACCCTGACCAAAAGCAGAAGGCCGCCCGCGGGCGGCCTTCCCGACAACAGCCGCGGTCGCTTATTCGACCTTCCAGTCACCGTTGACCACCTTCACCACCACACCGGTCTCGTTGGTGTAGCCCCAGTGGTCGTTCTTGCTCCAGTTCATGACGCCGTGGGCAAACACCGTGCGGCCCATGCCCTCGAGCGCGTCACGCAGCGCGGCGCGGAACTCCGGCGTGCCAGGCCTGGCCTTCTTCAGCGCCATCGGGATGATCTTCTCCAGCACGATCGCGGCATCGAAGGCGTGACCGGCGAACTGGTTGCGACTGCCTGCACCGTAGGCCTTCTCGTACTGCTCGACGAACTGCAGTGCCAGCTTCTTGGACGGGTGGCTGTCGGGCAGTTGCTCCGGTGCGATCACGGGGCCGGACACGACATAGGCGCCCTCGACATCCTTGCCGCCCACCCGCATCAGGTCGCGCGTCGCCGCGGCATGGGTCTGGTAGATCCTGCCCTTGTAGCCTCGCTCGATCACCGCCTTGTGGGGCATCGCTGCGCCGCTGCCGGAGGCCACGATCAGGATCGCATCGGGGTGGACGGAAACCAGCTTCAGGGCCTGGCCGGTCACGCTGGTGTCCGTGCGCGCGAAGCGCTCGGCACCCACGATCTTGATGCCGGCCTTCTCGGCCAGTGGCGTGAAGTCCGTCAGCCAGCCCTCGCCATAGGCGTCGGTGTAGCCGAGGAATCCGACGGTCTTCACGCCCTGCTTCTTCATGTGGTCGACGATCGCGTGGGACATCACTGCGTTGGACTGCGGCAGCCGGAAGCTCCACATGTCCTGCCCGACCGGGAGCTGGGCGGGGGTGCCCAGCAACTGCGGTGTCCTGGTTTCCATCGCGACCTGTGCCATGGCGATGCCGACCGGCGTGGCCGCGGAGCCGACGATCAGGTCCACCTTCTCCTCGGTGGTGAAGCGGCGCGCATTGCGCACGCCGTTGCCCGGGTCGGTGGCGTCGTCCAGCACGATGATGCGGACCGGCTCACCGCCGAAGGTCTTGGGCCAGAGCTTGATCTGGTTGGCCATCGGGATGCCGAGACCGGAGGCGGGTCCCGTCAGCGGCAGGCTCACGCCGATCGTCACCTCGGCCAGGACGGCTCCGCTCGCGAGGATGGCGAGCGCGACGCAGGCGCTGCGGAAAATCTTCTTCATGGCTGGTGTTCTTTCCTTTGGATGGCGCGCGAGCGATGCCGCTGCGCGGGCAGCGGCCATGATGCGCACGACTGGCGCGCCGAACTGTCCACACGAAGACAGTTGGGGTGAGGGTTATCACCGCAGGACGCTGCGCACCGGGAGCGACCCGCGGTCGAAGCCGCAGAAACGAGAACTCAGGCCGGCGGGCTCGCCGCGTCGTCCTTGGACAGCCACTTCACGGCACCGATCATGTCGTTGTAGAAGACACGATAGTCCCCTTCGCCGAACGCCAGCCGAGTGAGGTAAGCGAGCCGGCTGTTGGGCACCACGATCGCGCGCCTGAGTCCCGAGGCGCGGTGGTCCTCATCGAGCTTGCGCTGCACGAAGGTCAGCTCCACCGGCGGCGGGGTCATCTCCAGCACGTCGAGCAGCACCCGCGAGCGCCCCGAGTCCAGCGCGAGTTCCAGCACCTGTTCCTGCACCTGGCGCAACAACTCCTCGGAGGTTTCGCCACGCAGCCGAGCGACGATCACGTCGCCAACCAATTCGACCCAGCTCGCGGAATTCGTCATGGATAAACGATACATCAGGAGACGAAGCGGCGAGGGAAAACCCCGACCCCCGTCGGTGCCGTACCGGAGAAAATATATTTTTCCAAGCTTGATATTTTTTAAAGAACTTCGGCTTTGAAACCAAGGATCCCGGTCTCTGCCACCCGAGTGCCCGCGGCAACCCAGCTGCACCGCGTGTACCTGCGCTTGCGCAGT
>JAQGMY010000395.1 GCA_028292105.1 Ramlibacter sp. | reverse complement strand
AGCCGATCTCGATGGCGTCGCCGCCGTAGTCGATGTCGAGTTCATCGACCGCCTCTTCCTGCTCGGCGTTGTTGCTGGCCACGCGCAGCGTGCCCGGCTCCAGGTTCAGGCGCACGCCCTTGAACTTCTCGCTGGTCAGGATGGCGGTGCGCTGCAGGCTGGCCAGCAGCGGCGCGCGGCCCAGGGTCACCGAGTTGCGGTGGTTCTTGGGGATCACGCGGTTGTAGTCGGGGAACTTGCCCTCTACCAATTTGGTGACGAATTCCATTCCATCAAATGCAAATTTCGCCTGGTTGTTGGCAAACTGCATTTCGATGGCGCCTTCCTTTTCGGACAGCAGGCGCTGCAGCTCCAGCACCGTCTTGCGCGGCAGGATCACTTCCTGGCGCGGCACTTCTACGTCGAGCGTGGCGCTGGCGTAGGCCAGGCGGTGGCCGTCGGTGGCCACCAGCGACAGCTGTTTGCCTTCGGCCACGAACAGGATGCCGTTCAGGTAATAGCGGATGTCGTGCACCGCCATCGCGAAGCTGACCTGGTTCAACAGGTCCTTCAGGGTCTTTTGCGGCACCGAAAACACCGGCCCGAAAGTCGGCGCTTCCTGCACCAGCGGGAAGTCTTCGGCCGGCAGCGTCTGCAGCGTGAAGCGGCTCTTGCCGCCCTTCAGGATCAGCTTGTTCTGGCTGGACTCCAGGCTCACCGTCTGGTCGTTGGGCATGGTGCGCAGGATGTCGATCATCTTGCGCGCGCCCACCGTGGCGGTGAAGCTGCCGGCGTCGCCGTCCATGTCGGCCGACGTGCGGATCTGGATTTCGAGATCGCTGGTGGTGAACTGCA
Source organism: Ramlibacter sp. (assembly GCA_028292105.1). Lineage (GTDB taxonomy): Bacteria > Pseudomonadota > Gammaproteobacteria > Burkholderiales > Burkholderiaceae_C > Ramlibacter. The sequence goes on along the minus strand of JAQGMY010000395.1, from coordinate 7,573 downwards.
CGTTGCCGGCGGTCTTGCGCAGCAGCACGTTGGCCAGGATCGGCAGGGTGTGGCGCTTCTCGACGATGCCGGACACCGATTGCAGGACCGAGAGCAGTTTTTCTTGCGTTGCCTTCAGGACGATCATGTCTTCTCTCTTGTCTTATTCAATACGTTCGGTCGCCGAGCGCGAATTCGCCATTTTCGCTTATTTCACAGGCAGTGATCCGGGGGGCGGTGGGGGAGTGGGGCGGCATGGTGCGCGACAAGTCGCACACCCTACGGGGGCCCGTAGCGTGTGCGACTTTGTCGCGCACCATCCCCCGCAGGCCCGTAGGGTGTGCGACTTGTCGCGCACCATCCCCCGCAGGCCGGAGCAAGCGCGCAGCCGGACTCCGACGCTCCCCCCGCTCCAACCCTTCACCCCTTCAGCGTCTGCTCCAGCACGTGCAGCTGCTGGTTCAATTCGGTCACCGTCTGGCGTTCGCCGGAGATCTTGCGCACCGCGTGCAGCACCGTCGTGTGGTCGCGGCCGCCGAACAGCTCGCCGATCTCCGGCAGGCTTTTCTGGGTCAATTCCTTGGCCAGGTACATGGCGATCTGCCGCGGGCGGGCAATGGAGGCCGGCCGCTTCTTCGAATACATGTCGGCGACCTTGATCTTGTAATAGTCGGCCACCGTCTTCTGGATGTTCTCGACCGAGATCTGCCGGTTCTGGATCGACAGCAGGTCGCGCAGCGCGTCGCGGGCCAGCTGGATCGAGATTTCCTTCTGGTTGAAGCGCGAGTACGCCAGGATCTTGCGCAGCGCCCCTTCGAGCTCGCGCACGTTCGAGCGGACGTTCTTGGCCACGAAGAAGGCCACTTCTTCCGGCATTTCCGTGCCTTCGGCGCGCGACTTGTTGATCAGGATGGCCACCCGCATCTCCAGCTCCGGCGGCTCGATGGCCACCGTCAGGCCCGAGTCGAAGCGGGAAACCAGGCGTTCGTGGATGTCCGCCAGGCCCTTCGGATAGGTGTCCGAGGTCATCACGATGTGGCTCTTCTTGGCCAGCAGGGCCTCGAAGGCGTTGAAGAATTCCTCCTGCGTCCGGTCCTTGTTGGCGAAGAACTGGACGTCATCTATCAACAGGAGATCGAGCGAGTGGTAACGCTCCTTGAATTCGTCGAAAGTCTTGCGCTGGTAGGCCTTGACCACGTCGCTCACGAACTGCTCGGCGTGGATGTAAAGAATCTTGGAATGCGGCTTGTCGGCCAGCAAACGGTTGCCCACGGCATGCATCAAATGGGTCTTGCCCAGGCCGACGCCCCCGTAGATGAACAGCGGGTTGTACAGCTGGCCGGGGATTCCGGCCACGTGCATGGCGGCCGCGCGGGCCATCCGGTTGGCCGTTCCTTCGACCAGCGTGTCGAAGGTCAGGGCGGTGTTCAGGCGGGTTTTCGGCCCGGCCGGAACCACGTCTTCCTCGATCTCGGGCGGCTCCGCGTTCGGCGCATTGACCGCGGTGCTGGGTGCCGAATAAGGCCTGGCGGTGTTGTCCCGCGGAGTGATGGCTAACTCGAGGAACACCGGCTGGCCGTAGATCTTCTCCAGCATCGCGGAGATGCGGCCGGAGAACTGGGCCCGGACCCAGTCGAGCTTGAAGCGGTTGGCGACGAACAGCGTCACCTTGGAGAAGTCTTCCGGCACCTGCGCCACCAGCGGCTTGATCCAGGTGTTGAACTGCTGCTCGGGGAGTTCCTGTGCCAGCTGGTCGACGCACGCCTGCCAAAGGCTGTCGCCTGCTCCCAGGCTGGCCGTGTCCGCTGCCAGCCTGTTGTGATGCCCCTCGCTCATGTGCCCCGTCGCTCCTGTGGATTTGTTATCTGCGCGCAACGGCGGATTCTAGGCCGTAAACACCTTATCCACACAAGCCGCCGAGCCGCTGGAAGTGGTATCCGTACGGGGTCTTGACAAGGCCTTGCTTTGCCCGGGCCGGGCTTTTCAAGGATAATGCCGGGTTTTCCCGAGAAGCAACATGAAACGCACCTACCAACCCTCCAAAGTGCGCCGCGCACGCACTCACGGCTTCCTGGTTCGCATGAAGACCCGGGGTGGCCGCGCCGTGATCAACGCTCGCCGCGCCAAGGGCCGCAAGCGCCTGGCCGCCTAAGCTGCCGGCGCACTAGCGCAGCCTGCTCCCTCGATCCGTGCAGCGGCTCAAGAACCGGGCACAGTTCGACGCAGCGATGGCAGGCGGCACCGTCTCCCGGACGCCGCATTTCGTGCTGCATCGCGCACCGCTCGATGCGACGTCATCCACAGGGCCTGGGTCCGGCGGACGCGAGGTCCTGTTTGTCGTTCGCGACGAGCCCTGGATCGGTGCAGTCATCCCCAAGCGCTGGGCCAAGCGCGCGGTCACCCGCAATGGCATCAAGCGCCAGATCTACAGCGTGAGCGCCTCGTTCGAGCAGCGCCTGCCCTTTGCCGCCCATGTGGTGCGGCTGCGGACGGACTTTGCCCGCAAGGAATTCCCCAGCGCCTGGTCCGACGCCCTGAAGGCCGTGGTGCGTGGTGAACTGCTGCAGCTGTTCGAGAGGGTGGCGGCGAAAGTGACGGCAGACGCCGTCATCCCCGCTCGGGCCGCGAGCCAGAAGACCCCATGATGCGCAGCTTGCTCATCGCCCTGGTCAAGGGCTACCGGCTGCTGCTGTCGCCGTGGCTCGGCTCGGCCTGCCGCTTCACGCCCAGTTGCTCCGCGTATTCGCTCGAAGCCCTGACGAAGCACGGCGCTGCTGCGGGCTCGTATCTGACCCTGGCCCGCCTCGCGCGCTGCCACCCCTGGTGCAGCGGCGGACACGACCCCGTGCCCGAGAATCCGTGGACTCCCACGCTGCGCTGGCCCCGGAAGGGGCCGTCGGCATCCAAGGGCGGCCTGTCGATGCCGCCCCCGCGCCTGTTCACGCGGTGGGCAGACAAAACTCCTGAAAAGAAAAATCCATGACCGACATCCGCCGCACCATCCTCTGGGTGATCTTCGGCTTTTCCCTGGTGATGCTGTGGGACCAATGGCAGGTCTACAACGGCAAGCCGGCGACCTTCTTCCCTTCGGGCAAGCCGGCCGCCACGGCCACGGCCGTCGCTCCGACGGGCGCCTCGAGCGTGCCGTCCGCCGCCTCCGGGGGCATGGCAGGCGCCGTGCCGCAGACGGCCAAGGCCTCGGTCACGCAGCCGGGCGCCGTCGTGCCGGGCAGCACCACCGCCACCGAACCGGCGGCGCCGCGCGAGCAGGTCGTGGTGAGCACCGACGTGATGCGCGTGACTTTCGACACGGAAGGCGGCTCCGTCGTCCGCACCGAGTTCCTCAAGATCGCGGGCGACAAGGCCGGCCACCCCTTCGTGCTGATGGACCAGAGCGCCGACCGCGTCTACCTGGCGCAAAGCGGCCTGGTGGGCGGGGACTTCCCGACGCACAAGACGCCCATGAACTTCAGCGGCGACCGGGCGCTGCGCGAGGGCGCCAACGAGCTGGTGGTGAACTTCGAGTCGCCGGCGCAAGGCGGCGTGAAGCTGGTCAAGACCTACACCTTCCGCCGCGGCGCCTATGACATCGGGGCGCGCCACACCGTGATCAACACCGGCGCCGCGCCGGTCAACCCGCGGCTGTACGTGCAGCTGGTTCGCGACGGCAACAAGCTGCCGGGCGAGTCGTCCTTCTATTCCACGTTCACCGGGCCGGCGGTCTACACACCGGAAAAGAAGTTCCACAAGGTCGATTTCTCCGACATCGACAAGGGCAAGGCCGAAATCGACAAGGTGTCGACCAGCGGCTATGTCGCCATGGTGCAGCACTATTTCGCCAGCGCCTGGATCCTGCCGGACGGCCTGGAGCGCGAAAACTTCGTGCGCAAGGTCGACAACAACCTGTATGCGGTCGGCATGCTCGCGCCGCTGGCGGTGGCGCCCGGCGCCACGGTCAATGTGGACGCCAAGCTCTACTCGGGCCCGGAAGAAGAAAAGCGCCTGGAGCAGGTCGCCACCGGGCTGGACCTGGTCAAGGACTATGGCTGGCTGACCATCCTGGCCAAGCCGCTGTACTGGCTGCTGTCGCAGCTGCACTCCTTCATCGGCAACTGGGGCTGGTCGATCATGGCGCTGGTGCTGCTGATCAAGATCGCGTTCTACTGGCTGCAGGCCAAGGGTTACGAGAGCATGGCCAAGATGAAGGCCATCAACCCCAAGGTCATGGCCATGCGGGAGCGCTTCAAGGACAACCCCCAGCAGATGCAGCAGGAGATGATGCGCATCTACAAGGAGGAGAAGGTCAACCCCCTGGGCGGCTGCCTGCCGATCATCGTGCAGATCCCGGTGTTCATTGCGCTTTACTGGGTGCTGCTGTCCTCGGTGGAGATGCGCAACGCGCCCTGGATCGGCTGGATCCGGGACCTGTCGGCGCCGGACCCCTACTTCATCCTGCCGGTGGTGATGACGCTGACCTCGATGGTGCAGACGGCGCTGAACCCGGTGCCGCCGGACCCGATGCAGGCCAAGATGATGTGGTTCATGCCGCTGGCCTTCTCGGTGATGTTCTTCTTCTTCCCGGCCGGCCTGGTGCTGTACTGGATCACGAACAACGTGCTGTCGATCGCCCAGCAATGGCTGATCAACACGCGGATGGGCGTGCCGCCGCAGTTCAACCTGCCGAAGTTCGGCAAGGCGGAAGCGACCAAGTAGCCAGCCGCGAGCTGTTGCGAAAGGAAAAGCGGCTCTCGGGCCGCTTTTCCTTTGGGGTTTGGTAGGGTGTGCAGCTTCGCTGCGCACCATCCGGCGGCCCCGGTGCGCAGCGAAGCTGCACACCCTACGGGGGCGGAGAGCCGCGCGACAATGGGCCCCATGCTCGCCCGCCTCGACCAAGCCATCGCCGCCATCGCCACCGCGCCGGGTCGCGGCGCCGTCGGCATCGTCCGGGTTTCGGCGAAATCGGTGCAGCCCGTCATCGATGCGGTCTGCGGCCGTTCGCTCAAGCCGCGCGAAGCCACCTATCTCCCCTTCAAGGCGGGCGACGGCAGCACCCTGGATCAGGGCCTGGCGATCCACTTTCCGGCGCCCCATTCGTACACCGGCGAGGACGTGCTGGAGCTGCAGGCGCACGGCGGGCCGGTGGTGCTGCAGCTGCTGCTGGCGCGCTGCCTGGAAGCGGGCGCCGCCATGTCCTTGCGGGTCGCCGAGCCTGGCGAGTTCACGCAGCGCGCATTTCTCAACGGCAAGCTGGACCTGGCCCAGGCCGAGGCCATCGCCGACCTGATCGACGCCAGCACCGAAGCGGCGGCGCGCAGCGCGACGCGCTCGCTCGCCGGCGAGTTCTCGCGCGAGATCCACCTGCTGCGCGATGCGCTCGTGCACCTGCGCATGCTGGTCGAGGCGACGCTGGATTTCCCGGAGGAAGAGATCGACTTCCTGCAGAAGGCGGATGCGGCCGGCCAGCTCACCCGGCTGCAGGCCAACCTCGCGCGCGTGATGCAGCGCGCACACCAGGGCGCGCTGCTGCGCGAGGGCATCCAGGTGGTGATCGCGGGGCAGCCGAATGCCGGCAAGAGTTCGCTGCTGAATGCCTTGGCCGGCGCGGAGCTGGCGATCGTCACGCCCATTGCCGGGACCACGCGCGACGTCGTGCGGCAGACCATCCAGATCGAAGGCGTGCCGCTGCACGTGATCGACACCGCCGGCCTGCGCGAGGGCGCCGAGCAGGTCGAGCGCATCGGCATCGAGCGCGCCTGGGGCGAGATCGGCGAAGCGGACGCGGTGGTGTTCCTGCATGACCTGACCCGGGCCCGGCTGCAGGAGTACCGGGACGCGGATGCGGCGATCGCGGCGAAGCTGCCGAAGGATGTGCCGGTGGTGGAGGTCTGGAACAAGCTGGATGCCTGCCAGATCTCCGCAGGAACGACGGATTTGCACGTCTCCGCGAAAACCGGCGAAGGCCTGCCGGCCCTGCGCCAGCGCCTGCTCGCGATTGCCGGCTGGCAAGCCGCCCCCGAGGGCGTGTTCATCGCCCGCGAGCGCCACCTCCATGCCTTGCGCCGGGTCGACGCCCACCTGATGGAAGCCACGGCGCTGCTCGCGCTGCAGGCGCAATCGCTCGACCTGCTGGCCGAAGAACTCCGCCTGGCGCAGAACGCCTTGTCCGAGATCACCGGCGAATTCAGCGCCGACGACCTGCTGGGTGTGATCTTCAGCCGTTTCTGCATCGGCAAGTGACACGCGGCGGCTCCTGACCGCTCGTCCTCCGCGCGGCGCCGTTCGCGGGCGGTTTCGGCTTTTCTGGCGTATCTCATGTAATCGGAGATAACAACGCTTGTCCGGTGATGGCCCGCGGCATTAATGTCGCGCCACCATGAACGCACCTCTTCCCAACCCCGTGCACTTCGATGTCCAGGGCCTGGTGCACGCATCGGCCCACAACCAGACATCCGATGCCTTCCATCCGGGCTTCAACTCGAAGCAATGGGAACTGTTCGGGACCTACCTGCAGCCCTTCGCGGCGACGCAGGGACAGGTGCTGATCCAGCAGAACGCGAGCGACCGCACCGTCTACCTGGTCGAGACCGGGCAGCTGACGGTGCATTACGAAGACGACAAGGGACGGCTGCGGCTCGCTACCGTCGAGGCCGGTTCGGCGGTGGGGGAAGGTGCGTTCTTCTCGCGCCAGCCGCGCGCTGCCACCGTGCAGGTGGCGAGCACGGGCAAGGTCTGGTCGATGAGCCCGATCCGCTTCACCGAGCTGTCCAACCGGCAGCCGCAGATCGCGCTGGAAGTTGCGATGGCGCTCGGCTCGCTGGTGTCGCGCCGGCTGGCCAACCGTCCCAAGCGCGTGGCGGTCACCTGACGCCAGCGCAGCCGTCTTGCCGGCCTGTTCGCCACGCGGTGCAAGCACCCGGTGACGGCGTGACAAAAGCCCCGGCGAGACTTCGCCGCCCTTGCTGCACCGGCAAGAGCGGCGCACAACCATCCAACCTGCAACAACGCCGCTACGAAAGGCGCTTTCCATGTCCTTACTGAGCTGGTTCACGTCGAAGAAGAAGCCCGAGCTGCAGCACAGTGTGATGCCCAGCTCCGGCCTCTCGCGACTCGAATCCACCAAGCCATTCAGCGCCGCCGGGTCGTCCGCGACGGCGCGTCCGGCCAACCGCAAGCAGGAGCGGCTGGCGCGGCGCGAGCTGCTCTACGCCGTGGTGCGCGAAGCGATGGTGCGCGCCGGCGTGCTCTCTTCCAGCTACAAGTTCAAGGTGCTGTCGCTCGACCCGCGCGGGCGGCAGTTCCTCGTGATGGTCGACCTGGCGCAGGGCAGCGGCAGCGACACCCATCGCCTGGCCGAGATCGAAGCGATGATCGCGCAGTCGGCCAAGGCCCGCTACGACATCCTCATCAGCGCCGTGTACTGGCGTGCCAATGAACACGTCGCCGTGGGCGACCCGGCGCAGCGCGCGGGGCACAGGCCGCTGATCTCGCAGCCGGCCCCGCTCGCGCCCATGAACGGGCCGCGGGCGTCGCGACCGGCACCGCTGATGGCGGAGGTGGCACGGCCGGCGCCAGCGCGGCCGGCCGCGCCGAGCGC
>JAQGMY010000389.1 GCA_028292105.1 Ramlibacter sp. | reverse complement strand
TGCGTTCTCCGCATTGGTGATGTTCTGGGTGCCGGACATCCTGCGGGCGATGCAGGCCTTCCTGCTCGGCACCACGAGCTTCCTGGGCTGGAGCAGCGTCGGGCTGCTGGGCGCCGTGTTCGTCGGGTCTCTGGCGGCTGCGCTTGTCTTCAGCCCCGCGCTCGACGCGCTCTCGCTCGGGGAGACGACGGCGGCTAGCTTGGGAATCGCACTCGGTCGCGTGCGGGTGGTGCTGATTGGGGTGATGGCGCTCGCCACGGGCGCGGCGGTCGCGCAAGTGGGCTTGATCGCGTTCATCGGCCTGATTGCGCCGCACCTGGTCCGCGCGGCGATTACGCCTACGCATCGTTGGCTGCTGCCTTTGTCGGGACTTGCGGGCGGTGTGCTCTTGCTGGCGGCCGACGTGCTCGCGCGCTGGCTGCTGGCGCCGCGCGAACTGCCGGTGGGCGTGCTCACCGCCGTGCTCGGCGGCGGCTACCTGCTGGCGCTGATGCAGAGGAGGGCACCATGATCCGTCTGGAGGCTTTCCAGTGAGCGACGACGCATTGCAATGTGCGCACCTGCGGGTCTCGCTCGGCCGGCGCGAGGTGCTGCACGGCGTGAATCTCGCCTTGCCGACCGGACGCTGGACCGCGGTGGCGGGGCCCAACGGCGCCGGCAAGACCACCTTGCTGAAGGCGCTGGCGCACCTGCTGCCCTCGCATGGCCAGTTGTCCATCCTCGGCAAGCCGGCATCCGCGTGGTCGGCGCGCCAGCGTGCACAGACCGTGGCCTGGCTCGGCCAGGCCGAAAGCGGCGCCGAGGACTTGCTGGCGCAGGACGTCGTCATGCTGGGCCGCTTGCCGCACCAACACTGGCTGGCCGGCCCCGGCGCGGCCGATCGGGCGGCGGTGCAGGCGGCGATGGAGGAGACCCAGAGCTGGGACTGGCGCGAGCGCCCGCTGGCGCACCTGTCCGGGGGCGAACGGCAGCGCGTGTTGCTGGCCCGCGCCCTCGCCGTGCAGGCGCCCATCCTGCTGATGGACGAGCCGCTCTCGCACCTGGACCCGCCGCACCAGGCCGACTGGCTGGCGATCGTGCGCCGCCACGTGGCCCGCGGCGGTACGGCGGTGAGCGTGCTGCACGAGATCGGCATGGCGCTGCAGGCCGACGACCTGGTGGTGGTGGAGGACGGGCGCATCGCGCACCACGGCTCCACTGCCGACCCGGCGACGCATCGCGCGGTGGAGCAGGTATTCGGCCACCGCTTGCAGGTGCATGCGGTGGCCGGCCGCTGGGTGGCGGTGCCGGCATGACGGCGCGCTGCGTGATGGTGTGGGGCACCTCCAGCGGCGCCGGCAAGAGCTGGCTCGCCACCGCCTTGTGCCGCTACTACGCCAGGCTGGGACTGCGGGTGGCGCCTTTCAAGGCGCAGAACATGAGCAACAACGCCCGGGTGGTGGCCGGGCTCGATGGCGGCGAGGGCGAGATCGGCAGCGCCCAATACTTCCAGGCGCTGGCGGCGAGGACCGTGCCGGACGTGCGCATGAACCCCTTGCTGCTCAAGCCGGAGCGCGACACGCACAGCCAGGTCGTCGCGCTCGGCAAGGTCGACCCGCACCTGACCGCCATGCCTTGGCGCCAACGCAGTGTCCATGCCTGGCCGCTGGCGCGCGACGCGCTCGACAGCCTGCGGGCGGATCACGACCTGCTCGTCATCGAAGGTGCCGGCTCGCCGGCCGAGATCAACCTGCAGGACAGCGACTTCGTGAACCTGTCGGTCGCCACGCATGCGCAGGCCCGATGCCTGCTGGTGACGGACATCGACCGCGGCGGCGCCTTCGCCCATCTCTTCGGAACCTGGTCGCTGCTGCCGCCGGAACACCGCGCCTTGCTGCACGGCTTCGTGCTGAACAAGTTCCGCGGCGACCCGGCGCTGCTGGCGCCGGCGCCGCAGCAGCTCGAGCGGCTCACGGGCGTTCCCACGGTCGCGACCATCCCGATGGTGTGGCGGCATGGCCTGCCGGAGGAAGACGGCGTGTTCGACGATCGCAGCACCGCGGCGGGGGAAGTGTCGCTGACCGTCGCCGTGGTCGCCTACCCGCGCATCAGCAACCTCGACGAGTTCGAACCCTTGAAGAACGTGTCCGGATTGCGATTGCGCTGGGTGCGCACGCCGGCGGAGCTGGCGGGTGCCGACTGGGTGGTGCTGCCGGGTTCCAAGAACACCAGCAGCGACCTGGCCTGGCTGCGCACGCAGGGGCTGGACCGGGCGATCGCGGCGCACGCCGGCAACGGCGGCAAGGTGCTGGGCATCTGCGCCGGACTGCAGATGCTCGGCGAAGCGCTGATCGATCCGCACGGCATCGACGGCAACGGCCCCGGTCTCGGCCTGCTGCCGCTGGTCACGCAGTTCGACGCCCACAAGACGGTGCGCAATCGCAGCACGCGCTATGGCGAACTGGCACCGCCCTGGCCAGCGCTGGCCGGCGTGCCGCTGCAGGGTTACGAAATCCATCACGGCCAGACGGTGCAGCATCCGGCCATGGCTGCCGGGCGTGCGGTGTTGCCGGACGGCCTTGGCTGGCAGAACGCCAGTGGCAATGTGCTGGGCGTGGTGCTGCACGGAATGTTCGAGGACGCCGCGGTCTTGCAGGCGCTGTTCGGCGCCGGCGTGAAGACCCTCGACAGCGTCTTCGACGGGCTTGCCGACACGGTGGAGAGGCACTTCGCCCCCGGCGTGCTGGCGGCCTTGCTGCAATGCTGATCGTGCTGGCGCCGACGGAAAATACTTAGGGGTAAGGCCCGAGGGCGCGGGCTACCCCAAATGGGTGCAGCCCGTCTATGCTTCGCGCAACCGGGGCGTCCGCTTCGGCCTGTCCTTGGGAGCTTGCCATGTACAAGAAGATCCTGCTGGCGTATGACGGCTCGGATGCGGGGCAGAAGGCCTTGCTCGATTGCGGCGAGCTGGCCGTGTGGGCCAAGTCCGAACTGCACCTGGTGGCCGTGATGCCGTCCGCCATGAGCTTCGTCGGACTGGAAGGCGGCGTGTACGACGTCGAGCTCGAAGAGCGCGAGAAAAAGAAATACCGCGCGGTGCTGGAGGACGGCTTGCAGCGCCTGGGCGGCTGCGGCTTCGCCGCGGCGCACGGCGAGGTGGTGACCGGCGAAGCCATCGACGAGATCACGAAGTACGCGCGCAAGATCGCGGCGGACCTGATCATCGTCGGCCACAAGCACCTGGACAGCTGGGCCGCCCGCTGGTGGCGCGGCTCCATCTCCGGCGCCCTGATCGAGCATGCGCCTTGCAGCGTGCTGGTCGTCATCACTCCCTGAGGGCGGTCCGCGGATCTCTGCCGCCGCTTGCGGTACGCTCCCGCGCATGAAGCTGCCATCCCTGCTGCGCGCCACCAGCGCTCTCCTGCTGGCCCTGGTCCTGGGTTCCTGTGCCACCGTGGCCGCGCCGCCGCGGCCGAAGCTGGTGGTGCTGTTCGTCGTCGACGGCCTGCCGCAGCGGCAGGTGACCGGCTTGCGCGACCAGCTCGCGCCGGACGGTTTCGCGCGCTTCCTGGACCGCGGCACCTGGTTCAGCCAGGCGCACTACGGCCACGCCTTCACGGTGACAGCCGCCGGCCACGCCACCCTGCTCACCGGCGCTTATCCGCACCGCACCGGCATCATCGGCAACGACTGGCTCGATCTCGCGAGTGGCCGGCCCATGTACTGCACCGGCGACCCGACCGCCACGTACATCGGCCACAACACCGGTCCCATGGATGGCACCAGCCCGCGCAACCTCAAGGTGGAAGGCCTCGGCGACGTGCTGCGCAAGCTGGATGCGCGCTCCAAGGTGATCGCCGTGTCCGGCAAGGACCGTGGCGCGATCCTGCCCGCCGGCCAGACGGGCACCGCGTACATGTACATGTCTTCCTCGGGCCAGTTCGCCTCGACCACCTTCTACATGCCACGGCATCCGGGCTGGGTCGACGCTTTCAACGGTGCCAGGCCGGCCGACCGTTACTTCAAGACCGAGTGGAAGCCGCTGCTGCCGGAGGCCGCTTATGCGCGTTCGCTGGCCGACAACCAGCCCTGGTTCGGTCCGGCCGGGGGCAAGCTGCCGATGACCATGGGCGCGGCCAGCGCCGCGCCCAACCAGAGCTTCTATGCCGGCCTGCTGCGCAGCCCCTTCGCCGACGCACTGACGCTGGACTTCGCCCGCGCCGCGATCGCCGGCGAAGCGCTGGGGCAGGACGACGCGCCGGACATCCTGTCGATCAGCCTGTCCGGCCACGACTACGTCAACCACCAGTGGAGCGCCGAGTCGCGCCTCTCGCACGACCACTTGCTGCAACTCGATCGTTTGCTGCAGTCCTTCTTCGCCGACCTCGATCGCACGGTCGGCCGCGACAACTACGTCGCGGTGCTGAGCGCGGACCACGGCTTCATGCCGGCGCCGGAAGTGAGTAAGGCCCAGGGGCGCGACGCCGGGCGCATTCCCAGTGCGCAGATGCTGGCGGCAGTGAACACCGCCCTGCAGGCGCGCTTCGGCCATCCGAAACTGGTGGTCACGACCTCGGCTTCGGCCCTGGTGCTGGACCGCAAGGCGATGACCGAGCGCGCGCTGGACCCCGGCTCCGTCGCCGACGCCGCCCGGCAGGCCTTGCTGGCACTGCCGCAGTTTGCCGCCGCCTATACCCGCGCCGAGCTGGAAAGCGGCAACCGTGCCGGCCAGCCCTTCTTCGACCAGATGCGGCGCAGCTGGCACCGCGATGTCTCGGGCGACGTGCAGTACGTGCTCAAGCCGTACTGGATGTTCGGCTCCAGCAGCTCCATTGCGACGCATGGCTCGCCCTACGAATACGACACCCACGTGCCGATCCTGGTGTGGGGCCCGCGCTGGGCCCGGGCGGAGGCGGTGGACGCACGGGTGGAGACGGCCGACATCGCGCCGACGCTGGCGCGCTGGCTGGGCGTGCCGCCGCCATCGGCCAGCGAGGGCCGGCCGTTGCCCATCGCGGCGCCATGAGCGGCGGCGCGAGCGCCGGCCCCCGTACTTCACACTTCCGCAACATTCCCCACACGCCGCGCTTACGCAAATCAGGCAGTCTGTGGGGTCTAGCGAGCACAGCAGAAAAGCGCCTACAACGAGTTGGGCCGGCTACTGTCGGCCTCCAGGGCCAGTTGCAGGCAAGCTCAGCGCCTGCTGAACCTGGCCCGCTTCCGCGCGTACAAGAAGGACATCGATGCCCACCCCGCCGCCCCGGCCTCCAGCCGATCCCCCTGAATATTTCGAACAGCCGGCCGCCCCCGTCACACCGCCGCGGCGCAAGTTGAGCCGCCGGGCGTCGGTGATCGGGACGGTGATCGCGCTGGTCGTGGCGGCGGCAGTGGCATGGCTCGCCTGGGACCTGACCCGGCCCGAACAGACGGCCGCCACGCCAAGGGGCCCCGGCGGGGCCGGCGGCGGGCGTGCAGGTGCCGGCGGTGCCGGCGCTCGCGGGGCGACCACGGTGGGCGTGGCAACGGCCGAAAGCGCGGACATCCCCATCACCATGGAGGCGCTGGGCACGGTGGTCTCGCAAGCGACGGTGCGCGTGCGGCCGCAGGTCTCCGGCGTGCTGACGGCGGTGCTGTTCAAGGAAGGCCAGCCGATCAAGAAGGGCCAGCTGATGGCCACCATCGATCCGCGGCCCTTCGAAATGGCCTTGCAGCAGGCGGTGGGCGCGCGGATGCGCGACGAGGCGCAGCTGGCGGCCGCGCGCGTCACGCTGGCGCGCTTCGAAACCCTGCTGCGGCAGGACTCGATCGCCCGGCAGGAAGTGGACACGCAGCGCGCCACCGTGAACCAGCTGGAAGCGGCGGTGATCTCGGACAAGGCGCAGGAGGGCACCGCCCGCCTGAACCTCTCGTACACCCGCATCGTCGCGCCCATCGACGGCCGCGTCGGCCTGCGCAACGTCGACGTCGGCAACCAGGTCGGCACCAGCGACACCAACGGCATCGCCGTCATCACCAAGCTGACGCCGATCGACGTCGAATTCGCGATCCCGCAGGACCACGCGCCCTCCTTGCAGCGCAATGCCGGCGCCTTCATGGAAGTGAAGGCCTTCGACCGCACCCGCACCAACCTGCTCGACACCGGCGTGTTCGCCTCGCTGGACAACCAGATCGACACGACCACCGGCACCGTGCGGGCCAAGGCGCGCTTCAACAACGAGCGCCAGCAGCTGTTCCCCAGCCAGTTCGTCAACGTGCAGTTGCAGGTGCGCACCATCCAGAACGCGGTGGTGGTGCCGGTGACGGCGGTGCGCCAGAGCGGCACCGGCGAGTTCGTCTTCGTGCTCCAGCAGGATCGCACGGTCAAGCAGCGGCCGATCGTCAAGGGCCAGATGCTGGCCGACCGGGTGCAGATCGTCAGCGGCCTGCAGGTCGGCGAGCGCGTGATCACGGAAGGGGCCGATCGCCTGCGCGACGGCTCGCGTGTGGTGCTGCCGGGCGACAGCTCGGGGGCGGGCGGCCAGGGCGGGCGGCGGCGTGATGGCGCATCGGCGCCGCGCGGTGCGGCTTCGGGCGCAACGCCAGCGGCTTCGCAGCCGTTCACCGGTGCCTCTGCGGCCGAGGCTCCGGCAGGCGCGGCCAGGCCAGGCGGCGGATCACGCCAGGCAGCAG
>JAQGMY010000375.1 GCA_028292105.1 Ramlibacter sp. | reverse complement strand
CGGACAACGGCATCAAGTTCTTCAGCGCCCAGGGCGCCAAGCTGCCGGACGAGTGGGAGATGGCGGTGGAAGCGGCGCTCGAGGAGAAGCCGGTCTGGGCCAGCTCCGCGACGCTGGGCAAGACCCGGCGCCTCGACGACGCGGCGGGCCGCTACATCGAGTTCTGCAAGAGCACCTTCGCCAACGACCTCACGCTCAAGGGCATGAAGATCGCGGTCGACGCGGCGCACGGCGCGGCGTACCACATCGCGCCCAAGGTGTTCCACGAGCTCGGGGCCGAAGTGTTCTGCATGGGCTGCTCGCCCGACGGCCTGAACATCAACGACAACGTCGGTGCGACGCATCCGCAGGCGCTGGCCGCCTCGGTGCGCGCCAACCAGGCCGACTACGGTGTCGCCCTGGACGGCGACGCCGACCGGCTGCAGATGATCGATGCCAGGGGCCGCCTCTACAACGGCGACGAGCTGCTGTACCTGATGGTGATGGACCGCTTCGCCCAGGGGCAGCGCGTGCCCGGCGCCGTCGGCACGCTCATGACCAACATGGCGGTGGAGCTGGCGCTCAAGCAGAAGGACGTCGAATTCGTGCGGGCCAAGGTCGGCGACCGCTACGTGCTGGAAGAACTGGAAAAGCGCCGCTGGCTGCTGGGCGGCGAAGGCTCGGGCCACCTGCTGGCGCTCGACCAGCACACCACCGGCGACGGCCTGATCAGCGCGCTTCAGGTGCTGAAGGCCTGCGTGCGCAGTGGCAAGACCATGAGCCAGTTGCTCGAGGGGGTGACGCTGTTCCCGCAGACATTGATCAACGTGCGGCTCGCCGCCGGCCAGGACTGGAAGAAGAACCAGAAGCTGGCCGACGAGACCAGGCGGGTCGAAAAGGAGCTGGAAGGCTGCGGTCGCGTGCTGATCCGCGCGAGCGGCACGGAGCCTTTGTTGCGAGTGATGGTGGAGGCGCGCGAAGAAGGCACGGCCAGGGCCGCCGCGCAGCGGCTGGTCGAAGCCGTGCGCGCCGGATGACAGGGCGCGTGCTGGCGGTCCACCGCAGCAGCAGCCACACCTTCAGCAAGCACGCCGAAGACGAGATCACGCTGGTCGAAGGACTGGGAGTCGAGGGCGACGCCCATGCCGGCGCCACGGTGAAGCATCGCTCGCGGGTCGCCCGCGATCCGTCGGCACCCAATCTGCGCCAGGTGCACCTGCTGCACGCCGAACTGTTCGACGAACTGGTGGGACGTGACCACGCGGTTTTTCCCGGCGAGATGGGCGAGAACATCACCACCCGCGGCATCGACCTGCTCGCGCTGGCGGCGGGCACCGTCCTGCGCATCGGCGAGCAGGCGCAGGTGGAGCTCACCGGCTTGCGCAATCCTTGCAGCCAGATCGACCGGTTCCAGCGCGGCCTGATGGCCGCGGTGCTGGATCGCGACGCCGCAGGTAGTCTGGTGCGCAAGGCCGGCGTGATGGCCGTGGTGCGCAAGGGCGGGGTGGTTCGTCCGGGTGACGCGCTGCACGTGCAGCCGCCACCGCAGCCGCACAAGGCGCTCGAGCCGGTCTGAATCACCTTTGTGGTGCGCTTTCTGACGCATTGGCGCCACGCGCTCAAGCTGCCGGTCGAAAGCCTGCAAAATCGCCGTAGCTTCGATGCGACAGAGGCATTCCGTCACTGGCGAGGACCGGAAGCAGGGTCTAGAGTGGTTTCATGCGTCGCCTCCATCGCTTCCTCGTCTCCGCCCTTTGGGCTGGCGCGCTCGTGGCCGTGGCAGCTTCGGCGCAAGCCCAGGCGCACCGCGTTTCCGCCGACTACAGCCTGACGTCGCCCTCGCTGCTGGCGGAGCCTGAAGTGCCCGGTCGGCTGCCGCTGGGAGCCCTGGGCCCGGTCCGGCTCGCGGCGGCGCGGTCCGCCACCGGCAGCGGCCTGTCGCTGGAAGCCGGCGAGCACTGGTTTGCCCGCGCCGGCGTCGGCCGCAGCCTCGACGACAAGGTGGTCAGCGTCGGCGGCGGCTACCGCTTCCTCGATGGCGAAAGCCTCTCCGTTCACGTCACCCGCCAGTTGGGGCAGGAACGCCTGGGGCTGGCCGTGCGCTACGACTGGCGCCGCTCCTACCTGCGGCTGTCGTACGAGTCGCCGGTGCGGGCCCTCAACGAGCCGGACCGGCTGCGGTTTTCCGCCGGCGTGCGGTTCTAGCGCTTCCTACAGCGCGTTCAGCACCGCGTCCCCGTCCACGCCGATCAGGCCGCCGTCGTCGCGCGTGATCACGATCGTGGCCGAGCGCGGACGCGCCAGGGCACCACCCGCACCGTAGCCGGCGTTACCCGGCCAGTGGCTCTGGTACTTCGCCGGATCGCCGACGTTGGCCTTCGCGATGCTCTCGCCGGGATGCTGGATGTTGACGAAGATCGCCTTGCCGTCCGGCGTTTCCGCCAGGCCGGTGATCTCGCAGCCCGCCGGCCCCACCAGGAAGCGCCTGAGCGTCGCCAGGGTCGGCTTCGCGCCTACGCGCGTCTGCACGGTGAGCTTGCTGCCGTCCGCCTTCGTGTACTCCAGGGACTGGACGGCGCCGTCGCCCACCTGGCCCGGCATGCCGACCAGCATCATGCAGTTGGTGACGTCCGTGTAGGCGCCGTCGTCGGTCTGGATGAAGGCCAGGCCGGTCCTGGCACTGAACACCAGGCCGTCGGGGCTGGAAAAGTCATGGTCGCCGGTCAGCGACGACAGGTTCACGCGCGCCGCATCCATGCCGGCTTCGGCGCCGAACAGGTAGATGTCCCAGGTGAACGCCGTCGCCGCGCTTTCACCGCCGGTTTCGCGCATGCGCACGATGTGCCCGTTGATGTTGCCGGGTGCCGTCGCAGCCGGGGGTGCATCGGTGTAGGCGCGCGGGTTGGACGCGTCCACCGCCATCTGCGATGCGCCTGAGGGTTCCACCTTGCGGTTGCTGTTGTTGGTGAGCGTGTAGTAGACCTCGCCCGTGACCGGGTGCACGGCGCACCATTCGGGCCGGTCCATCCTGGTCGCGCCCACCGCATCCGCGGCCAGCCTGGCGTTCACGAGAACGTCCGCCTGGTCGGCGAACCGGTAGCTCGTGTAGCCGGCAATGGCGGCGTTGGCGGTGGTCAGTTCGATCCACTGGCCGCTGCCGTCCGCGTTGAACCTGGCGACGTGGAGCCTGCCGGAATCCAGGTACTTGTCGCCAGTGGTGATGCGGTTGGCCGGATTCGCATCGGCAGCGTCCCAGTTCGCCGTGGAGACGTACTTGTAGATGTACTCGCCGCGCGAATCGTCGCCCATGTACACGGCCAGCGGCTTGCCCACGGCGCGCAGCCCGAAGGCGGCGCTTTCGTGGGCGAAGCGGCCCAGCGCGGTGCGCTTGCGGATCGCCTGCGTCGCGTTGTACGGGTCGGCCTCGATGATCCAGCCGAAGGTGTTCAGCTCGTTGCGGTAGTCGTCGGTGCCGTCGGTGGAGGTTCCCTTGCGGCTGATGTCCCAGCGAGCGAACCGGTCCTCGGTCCCGGCGGTTTCCCAGCCATGGCGGCTGGCCGCACCCTGGGTGCTGCCGAAGCGGTTCAAGGACACGACGCTGCCCGCCGTGCTGCCGCCCCGTGTCGCGTTGTCCGTTGCGTTGCGGAAGAAGTAGCCGGCCCAGTTCTCCTCGCCCGAGAGGAACGTGCCCCACGGCGTGGAGCCGGTGCCGCAATTGTTGATGGTGCCGCGGCAGTCCGTGCCGGCAGTGGAGAACTTCGTCGTCATCAGCGCATGGCCGCGCGCCGGGCCGTTCACGCGCATGGGCGTCAAGGGCGTGACACGCCGGTTGAAGATCGAGTCCTTCACCGTCGCGAAGCGGCCGCCGGTCTTGCGCAGCTCGACGAAGGACAGGCCATGGGCCGGCATCTCCTTGTCGGCTTCCGCTGGCGGCCGCGGATTCGCGGTGACGCCCGCCACGTGCAGGAACTGGTCGGTGAGCGCCTCATGGTTCATGGCAAGAACGCCGCGATCGGAGCCGGCGACATCGCGGGCGCCGGCGGCGTTCAGCCCGTAGTACTCCATGCCGTCGTGGTGGTCGCCGGCACGGTTCTCGTAGTTGGTGTCGCTGCCGTCGTTGGCGAAGGCGGGCGCGTCGCTCGTCAACGGATCGCCCAGGGCGTAGATGACGGTGGCGGTATAGCCGGCCGGCACGGACACCACGTCGGCGGTGCTCTTGGCCACGGGGGTGAAGCTCAGTGCCAGCGGTCTCGCGACCGGTGCCGGTGCGGGAGCGGCGACCGCATCGTCGCCACCGCCGCCGCACCCGGCGATGCCGGCCAGGACGGCGGCGCCCGCCGTCCCCATGCCGACCCGCAGCACGCCGCGCCGCGACAGCCGCGCCTCGACCACTTCCATCAGGGTCGGGCTGGTGCTCGTGTTGTCGTCTTCGTGTTCGTTCATGTCCTTGTCCTTGGTCGTTGGGATTTCCGACCGGAGCTTAGGAAGCGCGCGTGACGCGGTCATGGCAGCTGCGTGACGGCGGGAAGTCCGGAGCGTGACCCAGCGATGACGGGTTCGGCAGCGGGCACGGGTGTCACGGGGGTGTCACGAACCGCCCGTAGAGTGGACCCAAGACGTTTTTCCAACCCCAGAGGACTGCATGAACTTCCGCATCCAAGTGACTTCCCTCGGGCTCGCCGCCCTGTCCTTCGCCGGCGCGGCTGCCGCCCAGGACGTGACCGGTGCCGGTGCGAGCTTCCCGGCGCCGCTGTACGCGAAGTGGGCTTCCGACTACAACAAGGCGACTGGCGTCAAGATCAACTACCAGTCGGTCGGCTCCGGCGCCGGCATCAAGCAGGTCGATGCCAAGACCGTCGCCTTCGGTGCTTCCGACATGCCGCTGAAGGACGAGGAGCTGGCCAAGAAGGGCCAGATCCAGTTCCCGACGGTGATCGGCGGCGTGGTGCCGGTGATCAACATCAAGGGCATCGCTCCCGGCCAGCTGCGCCTGAACGGCCAGGTGCTGGGCGACATCTACCTGGGCAAGATCACCAAGTGGAACGATGCTGCCATCAAGGCACTGAACCCGAGCCTGCCGCTGCCGGACGCAGCCATCGCCGCGGTGCGCCGCGCCGACGGCTCCGGCACATCCTTCCTCTTCACCAATTACCTGTCGAAGGTGAACGCCGAGTGGAAGGCCAAGGTCGGTGAGGGCACGGCCGTCAACTGGCCGACCGGCGCTGGTGGCAAGGGCAACGAGGGCGTCGCGGCTTTCGTGGGCCGCCTGCCCAACTCGATCGGGTACGTCGAGTACGCGTACGTCAAGCAGAACAAGATGAACTACGCGCTGATGCAGAACGCCGCCGGCCAGTTCGTCGCTCCTGACGACACCGCCTTCAAGGCGGCCGCGGCGGGTGCCGATTGGTCGAAAAGCTTCTACCAGATCCTCACCAACCAGCCCGGCGCACAGTCCTGGCCGCTCACCGGCGCCACCTTCATCCTGATGCACAAGCTGCAGGACAAGCCGGCCGAAGCCGCCGCCAGCCTGAAGTTCTTCGAATGGGCGTACAAGAGCGGCGACAAGACCGCTGAAGACCTGGACTACGTGCCGATGCCCGCCGCCGTCAAGGCGCAGGTCGAGAAGCTGTGGACCACGGAGATCAAGGACAGCTCGGGCAAGAGCATTGCGTTCAGGTAAGAACCAGCCGGGCTCCTGGGCCAACGTGTCCTCTACACTCCCCGCTCATGAAGCTTCCCTGGACCCCGCGACGCTGCGCGGCGGGCGCGGCGAGATGATGGGTTCGCTGCCGCCGTTCCATCGGGTGCGCACCGGACCGCTGGTCGACCGGCTGTTCGGCTGGGCCGCCAAGGCCGCGGCATTGCTGACCTTGTCCCTGCTGGCCGGGATCCTGGTGTCGCTGGTGATAGGCGCCTGGCCGGCGATCGAGAAATACGGGCTCGGTTTCTTCACCTCCACCACCTGGGACCCGGTTGCGCTGGAGTTCGGCGGCCTGGTGATGATCTACGGGACGCTGGCCACCTCGCTCATCGCCCTGATCATCGCGGTGCCGGTGAGCTTCGGCATTGCGGTGTTCCTGACCGAGCTGTCGCCCGCCTGGCTGAAACGACCGCTGGGCACCGCGATCGAGCTGCTGGCGGCGGTGCCGTCGATCGTCTACGGCATGTGGGGGCTGCTGGTGTTCGGTCCCTTGCTGGCCACCTTCGTGCAGCAGCCGCTGCAGGCAGTCTTCGGCAACGTCCCGGTGCTCGGCGCGCTGTTCTCCGGCCCGCCCGTGGGCATGGGCATCCTGGCGGCCGGGATCATCCTGGCGATCATGATCATTCCCTTCATCGCCTCGGTCATGCGCGACGTCTTCGATGTCACCCCGCCCATGCTCAAGGAATCCGCGTACGCGCTCGGCTCCACCACCTGGGAAGTGGTGTACAGGGTGGTGCTGCCTTACACCAAGGGCGGCGTCGTCGGCGGCATCATGCTGGGCCTCGGCCGGGCCCTCGGCGAAACCATGGCGGTGACCTTCGTCATCGGCAACTTCAACCAGCTCGACACGCTCAGCCTGTTCGCGCCGGCCAACAGCATCACGTCCGCCCTGGCGAACGAATTCGCCGAGGCCGGCAGCGGCATGCACCAGGCCGCCCTGATCTACCTGGGGCTGGTGCTGTTCTTCATCACGTTCGTGGTGCTGTCGCTGTCCAAGCTGCTGCTGGCCCGCCTGCGCCGCAATGAAGGCACCCGCGCATGAGCACCGCCGACGACCCCCTGCGCGCGGCCGACACCAGCGTGGCGCGCGAGCGCATGTACATGGCGCGCAAGCGGGTGAACAAGGTGGCGCTGGCGCTCTCGCTGCTGGCGATGGCGTTCGGCGTGTTCTGGCTAGTGTGGATCCTCTGGTCCACCGTGCGGCTCGGCATCGGGGGGCTGACCTGGGCCGCCCTGAGCCAGATGACACCCCCACCCAACGAGGCCGGTGGCTTGCTGAACGCGATCTGGGGCTCGTTCATGATGGTGGCGCTGGCGACCTTCGTCGGCACGCCCATCGGCATCATGGCTGGCATCTACCTGGCCGAGTACGACCTCAAGGGCTGGCTGGGCAGCACCACCCGTTTCGTCAACGACATCCTGCTGTCCGCGCCGTCGATCGTGATCGGCCTGTTCGTCTATGCGGTGATCGTGGCGCGCTTCAAGCAGTTCTCCGGCTGGGCCGGCGCGATGTCGCTGGCGCTGATCGTCATTCCGGTGGTGATCCGAACCACCGAAAACATGCTGCTGCTGGTGCCTTCGGCGCTGCGCGAGGCCGCCTATGCGCTCGGTGCACCCAAGTGGAAGGTGATCATGAAGATCACGCTCCGGGCGGCCCGCGCCGGTGTCGTCACCGGCATCCTGCTGGCGGTGGCGCGAATTTCCGGCGAGACCGCGCCGCTGCTGTTCACCGCGCTGAACAACCAGTTCTTCACATCCGACATGGGGCAGCCGATGGCGAGCCTGCCGGTCACCATCTTCAAATTCGCCATGAGCCCCTACGAGAACTGGCAACAGCTCGCCTGGGCCGGCGTGTTCCTCATCACCCTGGCCGTGCTCGGCCTGAACATCCTGGCGCGCGTGCTGACACGCAACCGGCTCTGAGACGACATGGACGCTACCCTCGCACCCGACCGCGTGCGCACCAAGCTGGCGGTGCGCAACCTGAACTTCTACTATGGCAAGTTCAACGCCCTGAAGGGCATCAACCTGGACATCCCCGAGAAGAAGGTCACGGCCTTCATCGGCCCGTCCGGCTGCGGCAAGTCGACGCTGCTGCGCACCTTCAACCGGATGTACGAGCTGTATCCGGACCAGCGCGCCGAAGGCGAGATCATGCTGGACGGCGAAAACCTGCTGACTTCGAAGAAGGACGTGGCACTGCTGCGTGCCAAGGTCGGCATGGTCTTCCAGAAGCCGACGCCGTTTCCGATGTCCATCTACGACAACATCGCGTTCGGCGTGCGCCTGTTCGAGTCCCTGGGCGTCCCCGACATGGACGACCGTGTCGAGTGGGCCTTGCGCAAGGCCGCGCTGTGGGACGAGGTGAAGGACAAGCTGAACCAGAGCGGCGCCGGCCTGTCGGGCGGACAGCAGCAGCGCCTGTGCATCGCGCGTGGCATCGCCATCAAGCCCGAGGTCCTGCTGCTGGACGAGCCGTGTTCGGCCCTGGACCCGATCTCCACCGGCAAGATCGAGGAATTGATCGTGGAGCTGAAAAAGGATTACACCGTGGTCATCGTCACGCACAACATGCAGCAGGCGGCACGGGTGTCCGACATGACCGCGTACATGTACCTGGGCAACCTGGTGGAGGTGGGGGAGACCGA
>JAQGMY010000310.1 GCA_028292105.1 Ramlibacter sp. | reverse complement strand
GTTCGTACCGATGAGGTTGATGCGTTCGGCGTCCATGATTCGTGTCCTTGGTGTTGGGTTCCGCCGTGCGTGGCACAGCGGGTGCAGTCCCCCATTTTGTCATGCCGTCCCGGCGCGCAAGCCCGGCGGCGGTGCAAGGGCGCAAAGACAAACGGGGCCCGAAGGCCCCGTGGACGGAGAGCCGATGGCCTAGGAGCCTGGGCGGCAGAGGGACGGACCTGCGCCCCGGCCCGAAGGGTTGGGCCTGCAAGGGGGCGCCTGCGTCGTTGCGAAAGCGGGTCAAGCCGCCCGGGCTTGACCCGCTTGCGCGCCTAGCATCCACCCCCTTGCAGACCCAACGCAGGCCCGTCTCTCTGCCGCCCAGGCTCCTAGCGTATCCCGCTGACTGCAGTCGTGCCGGTCACGGGCTGGCCATCCTTCTCCGCGGACCGGTCGAAGACGAGCGTCTTGCCGAACACCAGCTGCACCCAGGTGGGGTAGGTATAGGCGGTGCCCCGCTTGTGGTCGACGACGGCGCCGATCGCGCCACCGAACAGGATGTTGCCCGCCAGCCCCGCATTGGCGCGCGAGATGGCGCGGCCGATGGCGTCGGGGCTGGCCGGGTCCTTGCAGGTGATGTCCAGGTCCCAGCTGGAGCGGCGCATCTGCACCGTGCTTCCGGAACGCACGTTCAAAGTGCCGTAGTTGTTGACCAACTGACAGTCAGCGTCCGCAACCGCGCTGCCGTCCGCACGCACGGTGTCTATCTTCATGGGCTGCATCGTCCCGTTCACGATCGACGCGCAGCCGCTGGCCAGCACGGCGACCGCCAGGGCGGCCAGGATCCGGATCATTTCGAGGCTCCTCCATCGTTGTCCCGCCAGTTTGCTTCAAACCCGCCCCATCCGGGCAACACCTGCTCCACGGCGTCGCGCATGCGCCGCACATGGGAGCCCTCCCAATAGACGCGGGCACAGGTGGGACAGCGGCGCACCGGGCCGGGCACATCGAGCACGCCGGCCGGCAGCAAGTGCAAGGCGTCGCCGCCCGGGACGGCCTCCAGCGGCGTGTTGCACAGCAGGCAGCGGGTGAAGTGGGTGGCCGGGTGCGGCGGCCGCAGCGACAGCGCTTCGACGACTGCCGCCAGTTGCTGCAGCGGCTGGTCGTGCCGGATCTCCACCGCGCGTTGCGGCTTGAGCTCGCGCAGCAGCAGGCGATCGCGCGTGAGCAGCACCCGGCCTTGCGCGTTCGCGCGTTGCACCAGCACCGGATCCGCAAGCGCCGCGTCGTATGAGGCGTCGTAGCCCAGCATCCGCAGCCAGCGGGCCAGCCGCCCCAGCATGGCGTCCACCGCGAAGCGCGGCGCCGTGCTCAAGCCCCGTTCGCCAGCACCGGCGGCTGGCGCCTCGCCCACGGCGCGATCTGCTGGAACGCCCGGGCCAACGCGAGCACCGACAGGTCCGCGCGTGCGGGCCCGACGATCTGCATCCCCATCGGCAAGCCGGTGGGGCCGAAGCCGACCGGCACGCTCGCCACCGGCAGTCCGGCCAGCGTGAACGGCGTGACGATTTCCATCCAGCGATGGTAGGTGTCCATCTCCACGCCCGCCACCTGCCGCGGCCAGTGCATCCCGGCGTCGAAGGGGAACACCTGCGCGGTGGGCGCGACCAGGTAGTCGTAGCGTTCGAACAGGCGGCGAAAGGCCTGGTACACGGACGTGCGCGCCACCGAGGCCTGGTACAGCTGCGCCGCCGTGAGGGTGAAGCTCTGCTCCACCTCCCAGCGCGCCTCGGGCTTCATCTGCTCGCGCAGTTTCGGCTGCGCGTACAGCGCGCCCAGCTTGCCGCCGGTGAGCATCTGGCGCAGCCGCAGCCAGGCCGTCCAACTGGTTTCCCGCGCGACTTCGAGCCGGCACGGTTCCACCTGGTACCCGGCGCCCTGCAGTTGCCGCAAGGCCGCTTCACACAGCGCAGCGATGCCCTGCTCCAGCGGCAGGTCGGGCCAGATGCTGCCCAGCCAGCCGATGCGCTGGCCGGGCGCGCAGCCGATCGGGTCCGCGCTGCGCGGATCCGGCAGCGGCTCGGCCAGCGACAGCGGCGCGCGCTCGTCCCAGCCAGAGATGGTGCACAACAGCCGGGCCACGTCCTCGCTGCTGCGGGCCATCGGGCCCTCTGTGCCCAGCTGCTGGAAGAACACATCGTCGGCGGGCACCGCGGGCACGCGGCCGCGCGACGGGCGCAAGCCCACGACATTGTTGAAGGCCGCGGGATTGCGCAGCGAGCCGCCAACATCGCTGCCGTCCGCCACGGGCAGCATCCGCAGCGCCAGCGCCACCGCGGCACCGCCGCTGCTGCCGCCGGCGGACTTCGAAGCGTCCCAGGCATTGCGGGTGATGCCGAACACCGGGTTGAAGGTGTGGGAGCCCAGCCCGAACTCCGGCGTGTTGGTCTTGCCGATCACCGTGGCGCCGGCGGCCTTCATGCGCTGCACGAACAAGGCGTCGCCCGTGGCGAGCCGCCGCCCGATGGCGGGAGAGCCGAGGGTGGTCGGCAGCCCCTGGGCGTCGCTCAGGTCCTTGATGGCAATCGGAAAGCCGTGCATCCAGCCGACGGCTTCTGCGCGATCCAGTTGCCTGTCGCGGGCGTCGGCCTCGGCCAGCAGCTCCTGCGGATCGCGCAGCGAGACGATCGCGTTGTGCAGCGGGTTGAGCCTGGCGATGCGGTCCAGCGTGGCCTGCATCAGCTCGCGGCAGGAGAAGCTGCGCGCCGCGATGCGGCGGCTCAGGGTGCCGGCGTCCAGCGCCAGGATGTCGGAGGAGTCTGTGGCTTCGTTCATGCAAGGCCGATGTTGCCGCACCGTGCCTGCTCGGTGGGGGCGGGGATTCCCCCGGGGCGCTTCAGCCCTCCTTCAACACCAGCGGCAGGAAAGCGCGGCGGACCTCGGACGCGCCGCGCAGGCTCGGCTCGATGGTGTGGGTGAACCAGCTCGGGTCGCCGCGCAGGAAGTGCGCCTGCAGGTCGGCCAGCCCGCCGGTGCGTCCCGCCACCGCAGACAGGATGTCGTTGACGCGGCGCAGGTTGCGGCGGGCGATGCCCGGCTCCACGCCCAGGAAGTTGCGGCTGTCGTCGCCGAAGGTCGGGTCGTAGACGGTGCCGACGAACAGCGGCCGGACCGGCATGGCGCGAATGAAGGCGTCGAGCGTGCGTTCGAAATTGCGCATGCCGGCGCCCTGGTCGGCGGCCAGGCCGCGCAGCAGGTCGTTGCCGCCCACGGTGAGCAGCGCCGCGGCCCGGCCAGCGGGCTTGTGCAGGCCGGCCGCCTGCCGCTGCAGGCCGTCCACGGTGGCACCATCGACCGCCCGGTGTTCCAGCGCAGCCGGGCCGCGCGACTGCAGGTCGCGGCCACGGAACTCGGGGAACAGGGTGTCGTCGTTACGGACCAGCAACTGACCCGGGTGAACGCGCTGCGGGTTGTAGTGAGCGCAGTCCAGGATCGAATCGCCGAAGGTGTAGAGCGTGAAGGGCTGGGCCGCGGCAGCCGCGCCGCCGCCGGCGCCGAGCACGGCTGCCGACAGCGAGAGGAAGTGACGTCGTGAGGAGGACATGGCGCCAGTCTGCCGACGCCCGGGAGCGCCGGTGTCGGCAGACGGCGACGCCTTCCGTCCGCAAGCGGCCTCAGGGACCGATGACCTCGAAGGTCGCGTTGTTCGACAGCAGGTGCCGCACCTGTTCCGCAACCGTCCCGAACATGCGGCCGGCGATTCCGGTGCTTTCCTGCCCGAAGATGACACGGTCGCAGCCGAAGTCGCGCGCGGCCTGGGCGATGGTCTCGGCGCTGCGGCCCACCAGCACCGTGCTGGTGTAGGGCACGCCGGCTACCGCGAGCAGGCTTTCCGCCAGGGCCAGGTGCTCGCGGGCCTCGGCCAGCTGCAGCTTCTGCAGCTCGTTGGGGCCGAAGAACATGGCGACGTGGCCGGACAGCCGCGGCTGCACGCGCAGCAGCCGCACATGGATCGGCTCCTCGCGCCCGATGCGCAGGACCTGCTCCACGGCGGAGCGGGTCTGCGCATCTTCCTGCGCGCTGATCGGGACCAGCACCTGGCGCACGGCTGTGGCCTCAGCCCGCCGGCTGGTCCGCCGCGGCACCCTGGCCGGCGGCCGCACGGTTGGCCAGCCACTTGCCCACGACCACGACGAGCACCGCACCGGCGGCCGGGAACACGTAGTGCAGGTACTTGTGCGCATCGAAGAAGGTGTGCACCGCGGGATCCGTGACCGCCATCTCGCCGGCCACCCACCCGAGCAAAGCGGCGCCCAGCGTGATGATCACGGGGAAGCGATTCATCAGCTTCAGGATGACCGTGCTGCCGAAGATGATCAGCGGGATGCTGATGACCAGGCCGGTGATCAGCAGCGGAACGTCGCCCTTGGCGGCGGCGGCGACGCCGATCACGTTGTCCAGGCTCATCACCAGGTCAGCGATGATGATCGTCTTGACCGCCGGCCACAGGCCCGAGTGGCCTTCGAGCTCCGCGTCTTCATCGTCGCCCTTGAGCAGGCCGACGCCTATCCACAGCAGCAGGGCCGCGCCCACCAGCTTCAGGTACGGCTGCGCCAGCAGGAACACGGCGAAGAAGGTCAGGATGACGCGCAGCACGATCGCGCCCACGCTGCCGAAGATGATGGCGTTCCGCTGCTGCCTGGGCGGCAAGGACCGGCAAGCGAGCGCGATGACGACCGCGTTGTCCCCGGACAGGACGATGTTGATCAGGATGATCTGCGAAAGGGCAAGCCAGAACTCCGGGCTGCTCAGGAAAAGGGGCATGTTGTCTCCTCGATGTAGGCATCGGGACCACGACGATCCCGTACCCGGAGACTACGCACCCGCGCTGACAGGCGTATGGTGCCCAGCTGTCGGCAAGTTGAACCCCAGCTTTCAGTCCGCTTACAGCGGCTCGGCGGGTCGCGCCTCGAAAAACACGCTGAAGGTGTTGCCGACGCCGTCGGTGTCCTCCTCCAGCAGGATCCGGGCGCGGTGCAGCGTGGCGATTTCGCTGACGATCGCCAGTCCGAGGCCGCTGCCATCCTCCTGGGTGCCGAGCAGCCGATGGAAGCGCTCGAAGATGCGAGCCCGCTCGGCGACCGGTATGCGCGGCCCGTCGTCGCTGATGGCCAGCCGGCACTGGCCTTCGCCGACAACCGCCGTGCGCACCGTCACCGTGCCGCCGGGCGGGCTGTAGCGGATCGCGTTGTCGATCAGGTTGTTGATCAGCTCGCGCAGGCGGTCGCGATCGGCCGCTATCGTGAGGGGCGTCTCCACCCCTTCGAAGCCGAGGTCGATGCTGCGCTTGAGGGCGTTCGGCACCCAGTCCATGCTGACTTCGAGCGCGAAGGCATTCAGGTCCAGCGGCTGCAGCTGCACCGAATGCAGCGCGCCGGGTTCGTTGCGCGCCAGCGAAAGCAGCTGGCGCACCAGCCGTGACAGCCGGTCGGCGCTGATGTACAGCTGCGCCAGCGAATGCTGCACCCGCTGCGGTTCGGTCTCGCGCAGTGCCAGTTCGATCTGCGCCTTGAGGCCGCTGACCGGCGTCTTCAGCTGGTGGGCCGCATCGGCGACGAAGCGGTTCTGGAAGTCGAAGGTGCGTGCCAGCCGCGCCATGAGCTCATTGACTTCCTCCACCACCGGCCGCACTTCCCCCGGCACGTCCTGCATGTCGATCGGGCTCAGGTCCAGGTGCGAACGATTGGAGACCGCGCGGCGCAGCCGCTGCAAGGGCTCCAGCCCGCGGGACACGCCGAACCACACCACCATGATCGTGATGAAGATCAGCAGCACCTGCGGCAACACCACGCTGGCCAGCATCTCCCAGGCCAGCCTGTTGCGCTTGTTGAGCGTCTCGGCAACCTGCACCAGGACGATGGGCGCTGCGGCGGTCTCCGCCACCGGCATGCGCGCCGCGACCATGCGCACCGGCTGGCCGTGCACTTCGGCCTGGTAGAAGCGGGGCTCTCCGGGGTTGGGGCCCAGCTGCGGCGGCGGCAGCGTCGTGTCTCCGCCCAGCACCGCGCCGTCGGCCGCCGTCACCCGGAAGAACAG
Organism: Ramlibacter sp.; assembly: GCA_028292105.1. Classification (GTDB taxonomy): domain Bacteria; phylum Pseudomonadota; class Gammaproteobacteria; order Burkholderiales; family Burkholderiaceae_C; genus Ramlibacter. Next base: position 435 of record JAQGMY010000310.1, on the reverse strand, counting down.
CCGGTCCTGCGCGTCCATCAGCAGGATGTTCGCGGCGGCCTGGGAGAGCTCCAGCCGCGGCCGGCCGGCCGCCGGCTTCACGTGCAGCACGATCTCGCGGGCGATCTCGTGCAGCGCGCGGTCGTACGCCAGGTTCGAATAGTGCACCGAGGTCCAGTAGGCGGCCCCGGTGTCGAGAGCCAGGATCAGCGTCAGCGGCCCCAGCAGCCATGCCAGCAGCTTGCGTTGCAGCCGCGGCTCAGGCTTCCGCATCGCTGCGGTCCATCAGGTAGCCCATGCCGCGCACCGTGCGGATCTCGCAGCCCAGGGGCTCCAGCTTCTTGCGCAGCCGGTACACGTACACCTCGATCGCATTGGCGCCGACCTCGTCGCCCCAGCCGTACAGGTGGTTCACCATCTGCTCCTTGCTGACCACGCGGCCTTCGCGCATCAGCA
>JAQGMY010000276.1 GCA_028292105.1 Ramlibacter sp. | reverse complement strand
GGCGAAGCCAAGGTGCCGTTCTTCTCGATCTCCGGTTCGGACTTCGTCGAGATGTTCGTCGGCGTGGGCGCTGCCCGCGTGCGCGACATGTTCGAGAACGCCAAGAAGAACGCGCCTTGCATCATCTTCGTCGACGAAATCGACGCGGTCGGCCGCCAGCGTGGCGCGGGCCTCGGCGGCGGCAACGACGAACGCGAGCAGACCTTGAACCAGATGCTGGTCGAGATGGACGGCTTCGAAACCAACCTCGGCGTGATCGTGATCGCGGCCACCAACCGCCCCGACATCCTCGACTCCGCGCTGCTGCGTCCTGGCCGTTTCGACCGCCAGGTCTACGTCACCCTGCCGGACATCCGCGGCCGCGAGCAGATCCTGAACGTGCACATGCGCAAGATCCCGATCGGGCAGGACGTCGCCCCCGGCATCATTGCCCGCGGCACCCCCGGCATGTCCGGCGCCGACCTGGCCAACCTGTGCAACGAGGCCGCGCTGATGGCCGCCCGCCGCAACGCCCGCGTCGTGGAGATGCAGGACTTCGAGAAGGCCAAGGACAAGATCATCATGGGCCCGGAGCGCAAGTCCATGGTCATGCCCGAGGAAGAACGCCGCAACACGGCGTACCACGAGTCCGGCCACGCCATCATCGGCAAGCTGCTGCCCAAGTGCGACCCGATCCACAAGGTCACCATCATCCCGCGTGGCCGCGCCCTGGGCGTGACGATGAGCCTGCCGGCGCAGGACCGCTACAGCTACGACCGCGAATACATGCTCAACCAGATCAGCATGCTGTTCGGCGGCCGCATCGCCGAAGAAGTGTTCATGAACCAGATGACCACCGGCGCTTCCAACGACTTCGAGCGGGCCACCCACCTGGCGCGTGACATGGTCATGCGCTACGGCATGACCGATGCCCTGGGCCCGATGGTGTACGCGGAGAACGAGGGCGAGGTCTTCCTGGGCCGCTCGGTCACCAAGACCACCAACATCAGCGAGCAGACCATGCAGAAGGTCGACGCCGAGACGCGCCGCATCATCGACGAGCAGTACAACCTCGGCCGCCGCCTGATCGAGGACAACAAGGACAAGATGCACCGGATGGCGCGCGCCCTGCTGGAATGGGAAACCATAGACGCCGAGCAGATCGACGACATCATGGCCGGCAAGGAGCCGCGTCCCCCCAAGGACTTCACGCCGCGCACCCCGAATTCGGGTGGCTCCGGTGGCAGCGTGGTGGGTGCAGACCCGGCGCCGAACGCGGCGTAAAAGTCGCGCGAAGCGCGGAAAAAGGGGCCCTTCGGGGCCCTTTTTGCTGGCGGCGCTGGCGCACAATCCCGCCATGCATTGGCAGACTTCCCGCTTTGCGATTCCCCTGGACCGGCCCCTGGTCATGGGGATCGTGAACGTGACGCCCGATTCGTTCTCGGACGGCGGGCGCTTCGTCAGCACCCGGTCGGCCCTGGAGCACTGCGAACAGCTGCTGCGCGAAGGCGCGGACCTCCTGGACATCGGCGGTGAGTCCACCCGCCCCGGCACGCCTCCCGTGAGCCTCGAAGAGGAGAGGGCGCGCGTGTCGCCCGTGCTGCGCGAGGCGGTTCGGCTGGGTGTGCCGCTGTCCATCGACACCTACAAGCCGGAGCTGATGCGCGAGGTCCTGGACCTCGGCGCCGACGCGATCAACGACATCTGGGCCCTGCGCCAGCCGGGCGCCGCGCAGGTGGTGGCGGCCCATCCGAGCTGCGGCGTCTGCCTGATGCACATGCATGGCGAGCCGCAGACCATGCACCGCTCGCCGCTGCCAGGCGATGCGGTCCCGCAGGTGCGCGAATTCCTGCGCGAGCGCAGCGAGGCGCTGCGTGCGCTCGGGGTGTCGGTCAGCCGCATCGCCTGGGACCCGGGCATAGGCTTTGGCAAGACGGTGGAACAGAACTTCGCCCTGCTGGGTCGGCAACGCGAACTGCTGCACGACGGCTACCCGCTGCTCGCCGGCTGGTCGCGCAAGTCCTCGCTGGGCACGGTCACGGGCGAGCCGGTGCAGCAGCGGATGGCAGCCAGCGTGGCCGCGGCGCTGCTGGCGGTGGAACATGGGGCGCGCATCGTGCGGGTGCACGATGTGCGCGAGACAGTGGCGGCGCTCAAGGTATGGAGCGCCGCGGAATCGGCCCGCACGGGGCCGGGAGGAAGCATCGCATGAGCAGACAGTATTTCGGCACCGACGGCATCCGCGGCACCGTGGGCGAGCCGCCCATCACCCCCGACTTCGTGCTGCGCCTCGCGCATGCTGTCGGCCGCGTGCTCAAACGCACCGAAGAGCGTCCCACCGTGCTGATCGGCAAGGACACACGGATCTCCGGCTACATGCTGGAGAGCGCGCTGGAATCGGGCTTCAACTCCGCCGGCGTCGACGTGGTGCTGCTCGGCCCGCTGCCGACGCCCGGCGTCGCCTACCTCACGCGGGCGCAGCGCGCCAGCCTGGGCGTGGTGATCAGCGCCAGCCACAACCCGTTTCCGGACAACGGCATCAAGTTCTTCAGCGCCCAGGGCGCCAAGCTGCCGGACGAGTGGGAGATGGCGGTGGAAGCGGCGCTCGAGGAGAAGCCGGTCTGGGCCAGCTCCGCGACGCTGGGCAAGACCCG
>JAQGMY010000260.1 GCA_028292105.1 Ramlibacter sp. | reverse complement strand
GAGGAGGAGGGCACCAACAGCATCTCCTTCCGCCTGCCCGCGGGCGACGCGCAGCCGCAGGTCAGGCTGTCTCGCTCCAGCGGCTCTGCCAGCCTGGATGCGGAGGCATTGCTGCGCGCCAGCCGCTGCCTGTCCAATGCCGGTGTCCGTGCTGCGTTGGTGCCGGATCAGTGGTATCAGCAGACCATGGTGTGGGTGCTGCAATAACACGATGGCCGCGAGGCCGTGGAGAGCTTTTGTGAGAACAGATCAGGGACGTGTCCGCAAGCTTCGACATTGGATGGCACTCTGCGCCCTCCTGGCGATCGCGGCGCAAGCGCAGGCATACCAGGTGACGCAGCCGGGGCCGACCGGCTTTCGCATGGCGCGTTCGGCCGAAACCGCTGCAGCCATTGCGAGAACGAAGACGCAGCCGAATACGCTGGAGCGTGCGGTGTGGACGCAGGACCGCGAACTGACGCATGTGCTGCTGGCGGCGGGCGCCGATCCCAACGCGCGATCCGGCGGCAAAAGCGAACTCATCGTCGCGGCCGCGATGCAGGGTGATCCGGTCATCATCGAAGACCTGGTCTCGCATGGAGCCAATGTCAATGCCGGGGGCGAAACAGGCAGCCCCTTGTACTGGGCGGCGCGGCAAGGCAACCTCGAAGCGGTCCGCACGCTGCTCGCACGCGGCGCGAACGTGAAATACCAGGCGCCGGATGGCGGCACCGCGCTGCATTCGACCCTGGGTGACAGCAACGACGTGAAGATCGCGGAACTGTTGCTCGACCAGGGCGCCGACCTCGAGGCACGCAAGAGCGGAATGACGCCATTGTTGATGGCGTCGCTGTTCGGTCGCGTCGAGTGGGTCAGGCTGTTTCTCCAACGCGGGGCACAGGTCGACGCGAAGAACCCGTACGGGCAAACGCCGCTGGCGGTGTCCGCGACGTTTGGCCGGGCGCCAGAAATAGAGCGCTTGCTGAGAGAAGCTGGCGCACGTTGATCGGCTGGAAAATGGATTGCCTGAACGTCCTCCGCCGGCTTGTTCCCCTTGCCGCCCTGTGTGCGCTGGCGACTGCTCACGCCCAGGACACCGAGCTCCGGACCCTTTCCTACGTCGTCCGGATCACGGAGAACTGCCCGGAAGGCGAGGTGGGATGCCGGGATGTCAGCTATGTGGGCAAGAACGTCCGGACGGGGAAGTCGATTGCGCTGCGCGGCCAGGCCGTCATGCGGCTGTGCGCGGACCGCGTCACGCCCTGCAGCCATGAGGGCTACCGGTTCACGAGCGGCCAGGTCGAATACCGCATCACGAGCGACGGCCGCCTGCGCGTCACGCGTGGCTCCGAGGTCCTCGTGGACGAGCCAGGTGAATGGCAGGCAGCGGCAGCGCAGCCGCCGGCTGCGACCGGCCCACTGGCGCAGCGCCTGGGCGTGCAGATCCAGTCCGGCTACGCCACTGCCAGGGCCAGGTTGCTTGGCACGTCAGGGAAGGCCGACGCGGGGTGGGGACGGTCAGGTGTCCACGGGCAGCTTGCCTACCGGCAATATCCCGAGGTCCTGTGCGGCGAAGGCTACGACGCCGTCTGTACCGGCCGGTTCGTGAAGTCGGGCCGGGCCATCCTTCTGTCCATCGACCCCAGGACCCGTGCGCTGCGCGTGACTTCCGTCGATGAAGACTGAAGGCCGCGTCGTCCGCGGCAGAATCCGCGCATGAAGAACCGCTGGCCCGCGGGCTTTCCGTTGCTCGCCGCAGGCTGCCTTGCGGCCGCCGCTGCGTCGGCAGCGGACCGGATCCACTCGCGTTACGGCGAGATGTCCGCCGCCCGGCGCGACGACAGTACTTTCGTCATTTCGTTGGACACCCAGCCGGTGGCCGAGGTGTTCGCCGGTGAAGTGTCCTTGTATCGGGTGACTCCGCGCGGCGCCACCGAATACATCGTCGTGGAGCTCTGGCAACCGGGGCTGAATTGCCAGCGCTCCTATGTGATGCTTGCAGTGCATGCCCAAGGCCAGGCGCAGCGATCTCGCGTCTTCGGCGAGTGCACCGAACTCCGTGCTGCCTCGCATGTGCATGATGGGGTGCAGGTCGAACTCCGTCCCATCGTCCAGCCGGATGCCTCCAGTGCAGTCCTGGAGCGCTACCTGTTTGCCAACGGAAAGGTGACGCGGGTGCGAACGCCCCGCAGCACCCGCTAGCGCACGCGCCCGCCGAGCAATCGGCGTGCGTTGCCGACCTCGATGGCACGCGTCGTGGAGGCAGCAAGCCCGAGGCTGCGCAGCGCCGTGACCTGCGTGTCCATCGCCACGTAGGGATAGTCCGAACCATAGACCACCTGCGATTGCGGAACGAGCTTGAGCAATGCCGCCATCGGCGCGGCGTCGGTGGCATTGGCGGTGTCGTAATAGAGGCGGCGGAACTCGGCCTCGAAGCCGTCCGGCGCGATGGCCTGAGCATCGGGACGGGCCTTGAAGAAAAATGCCATGCGTCCGGCGAGCATCGGCACCGTGCCGCCCGCGTGGCTGAACAGCCATTTGATGTCCCGGTTGCGCACCAGCGCGCCAGAGAGCATCAGGCTGGTCACGGCGCGCGTCGTGTCGTGCGGAACCTCGATCACGGCCGGGAAGGTGCCGACCGACAGGCGGCCGCAGCATGAGGCCACCAGCGGATGGAAGTACACGACGGCCTTGCGCCGATTCAGTTCTTCCCAGATCGGGTTGAACATCGGGTTGCCGGGCCACACGTCACCGTAGTTGGTCTGCAGGCCGACGCCGTCTGCCTTCAGCACGTCGAAAACATAGGCGATTTCGCGCAGCGTCGCGGGCACGTCCGTCATCGGCAAGGTGGCGAACAGGCCGAAGCGACCCGGATGGTCCCTGACCATCTTCGCGCCGTATCCGTTGCAGGCGCGCGCCATCGAAACCGCCGCGGCCGGGCCTCGGTCGAACCAGACGCCGGGCGTCGATGCAAGCGACAGGATCGCGGTTTTGACGCCAGCCTTGTCCATGTCGGCGAGGGCCGTCTGCACCGACCAGCCCACCTGCTGCGGGAAGTGCGGGATCTTGCGCTCGTCTTCCCAGTCCAGCCAGGCCTTCTGGTATTCCGGAGGATAGAAATGGTGGTGGGTGTCGATCAGGTCGGGGCTCGCCGCCATGGACGGCGTGCCGCAGCCGGCCAGCGATGCCGCTGCGCCCGCGGCCCCGAAGGCGCCGAGAGCCTGCACGAAGCCGCGCCGGGTTGCCCACCCGCTCGCGCTGGCCGGACCGCAGCCACATCTGTCGAGTGCTCCCTCGGCGCTGGCCGGCGTGGAATGGGCATCTTGCTTCTTCTTCATAGGGCGACCTCGAGCAGAGTGGAGCAGCCGGCAGTTTAGCCAGCGAGTTGCGAGGTGCTCACCGAGTCGAACCCTAGGAGCCTGGGCGGCAGAGAGACGGGGCCGGCGTTGGGCTCGATCCCTCCGGCGGCCGGCACGAGGCGGCAGCCGCATACTATGGCGCCAACGACCCCCGCAAGAACACGAGGCTGGCGGCCGGGTACCGAGTCGACGGGCAAGCAGGAGGAATGATGCGTATCGGGATCATGGGTTCGGGGGGCCTCGGCGGCTACTTCGGCGCGCGGCTCGCCCACGGCGGGGCGGACGTGCATTTCATCGCGCGCGGCAAGCACCTGGAGGCGATGCGCAGCCAGGGCCTGCGCATCGAAGGCCCGCAAGCGCTGCACTTGCCGCGCGTGCAGGCGACCGACCGCCCCGCCGAGGCCGGCGTGATGGACGTGGTGATGCTGGGCGTGAAGCTGTGGGACACCGAGCAGGCGATCGCCCAGATGCGGCCCATGGTCGGCCCGCGGACGACGGTGATCTCGTTCCAGAACGGCGTGCTGAAAGACCAGACCTTGCGCGCCGCCTTCGACGAAAGCCGGCTGATGGGCGGCGTCGGCTATGTGGCGACCACCATCGAGTCGCCCGGCGTGATCCGCCAGACCGGCCCGATGCAGCGGCTGATCTTCGGCGAGTTCGACGGCTCGCGCTCCGCCCGCGGCGAGGCGCTGCTTGCCGCCTGCCTGGCCAGCGGCATCAACGCGGAGCTCTCCACGGACATCGTGCGCGAGATCTGGCAGAAGTTCGTCTTCCTGGTGGGGCTGTCCGGCACCACGACCACGATGCGGCGAACGATCGGGCCGATCCGCTCGAACGCGCAGGCCCGCGCCTTCCTGCAGGACGTGATGCAGGAGGTGATCGCGGTGGGCCGCGCGCATGGCGTCGCGCTGCCGCCCGACTACTTGCAGGCGGCGATGGAGCGCGCCGACACCGTTTCGCCGGACATGACATCGTCCATGCACCACGATCTCGAACGCGGCAATCCGCTGGAGGTGCGCTGGCTGGCCGGCGGCGTGGTCGAACTGGGGCGCGCCAAAGGCCTTGCCACACCGCTGAATCGCGCGATCGCGGACATCCTGGCGCTGGCCGCGGAGGGTGCGCGCAAGGGCTGAAGCTTGACAGGGGGTGCGGACGTGCGCCGGCGCTGTAACCAGTACCCTGGCGAAGTGCAACTGTGCTACCCGTACGCTCAAAAATCGGCGCGCGATCCGCGACAATGTCGGTCTGCCCTTGAACGCCATGCACATCAAAAATCTCTTCATCCTCCCCGTCGCCTTCGCCATCGCCGCGGGCAGCCTGTCGCCCGTGTCAATCTCCCTCGCGGCTACCGGCCATGCAGCCGCTCGCCAGAAGCCCGCGGCCACCGCGCCCGCCCCGGCCCCGGTCGCTGGCCAGACCGCCGTTGCCAGCGGGGCGCCGGCGCTCGCCGCCAAGGCGTGGCTGCTGATGGACTTCGACTCCGGCGAGGTGCTCGCCTCGGCCAACCCCGACGAACCCCTGCCGCCGGCGTCGCTCACCAAGATGATGACCAGCTTCCTGGTCGAGCAGGCGCTTCGCTCGGGCAAGCTCAAGCAGACGGACCTGGTCACCGTCAGCCAGAACGCCTGGTGCCGGGGATCCAGCACCGAGTCGTGCATGTACCTGCCTCTGAACAGCCAGGCCACGGTGATCGACCTCCTGCGCGGCATCATCATCCAGTCAGGCAACGATGCTTCGAAGGCGATCGCCGAGCACATGGGCGGCGGCTCCGAAGAGGGCTTCGCCAAGCTGATGAATGCCGAAGCCCAGCGCCTCGGGATGACGCACACGCATTTCGTCAACGCCACGGGCCTGCCCGACCCGGCGCACAAGGCGTCGGCGCGCGACCTCGCCATCCTGGCGCGCGCGATCATCCACGACAGCTCCGACTACTACCCGATCTACGCGGAACGCGAGTTCAAGTACAACAACATAAAGCAGGGCAACCGCAACGCCCTGCTTTATACCGACCCGACGGTCGATGGCCTGAAGACAGGCCACACGCAGGATGCCGGCTACTGCCTCGTCACTTCGTCCAAGCGCAACGGCATGCGCCTCATCACCGTCATCCTCAACACCAACAGCGCGCAGGCCCGTGCCGACCAGACGCGCACGCTGCTCGGGTGGGGCTTCGCCAATTTCGAGAAGGCCACCCCGATCCAGCCGGACGCGGTGGTCGCGACTGCCAAGGTCAGCTTCGGCAAGGCCGACACGGTTGCCGCGGGCCTCGGGTCGCCGTGGACGGTGACCGTGCCGCGCGGCCAGCAAGTGCAGACCTCGGTGCAGCTCAAGCCGGACCTGGAAGCGCCGGTGGCCAAGGGCGCCACGATCGGCAAGGTGGTGGCAAGCTCCAACGGCAAGCCGGTGGCAGAAGCGCCGCTCGTGGCCCAGGCCGATGTGGAACGCGCCGGCTTCTTCTTGCGGATGTGGCAGCACGTCACCAGGTTGTTCGGCAAGTAAGGCAAGCGGATTGCCCTCGGCCAGGGCGGCCGGTGGGCTCAGTTCAGGGCGGCCTCAGGGGCCGCACGATTGCGAGTCGCCGCCCGCATTCGCGCTTGCCAGCTGGCGGGCGAACCGATCGGGCGTGAGCGGCCGTGAAGTGAGCCAGCCCTGGTATTCGTCGCACCCGGCCTCGCGCAGCCATTGCAGCTGCGCCTCGGTTTCCACCCCCTCGGCGACCAGCCGGAAACCGAGCGCGCGTCCCATGGCGATGATGGCTGTCACCAGCGGTGCGTTGCCCTCAGCGAGGGCGGTCACGAAGCTGCGGTCGATCTTCAGCTCGTGGAACGGCAGGCGGTGCAGGTAGCTGAGGCACGAGTACCCCGTACCGAAGTCGTCCAGCGACAGCTGCACGCCGCGTTCGCACAACGCAGCCAGCAGGCCTGCGGCCGCTTGGTCGTCCTGCAGCATGATCCCTTCCGTCAACTCCAGGCACAGGCGCGTGGCGAGCGACTGGTCCTGGCGCACGGCGTCGTCCAGCGTCGCAAGCAGCCCCGGGCCGCGCAACTGCTTTGCCGAGACGTTGACGGACACGCGTGGCAAGGACAGCCCTTCGGCCTTCCAGGCCCCGAGCTGTCGCACCGCCTCCCGCAGCACCCAGTCGCCGATCTCGACGATCAGGTCGCTTTCCTCCGCCAGCGGGATGAACTCACCCGGGCTGACCAGCCCGAGCTGGGGGTGCTGCCATCGCAGCAAGGCTTCCGCCCCGACCAGCGCGCCGGTCGGGACGCAGCGCTTGGCCTGGTACAGCAGGAACAGCTCCCCACGCTGCGCCGCCCGGCGCAGCTCCGCCATCAACGTCAGCTTCTGCCGCGCCCGTGCGTTCATGTCGGCCGCATAGCAGCAGATCTGCGCGTGGCCGTCCCGCCGGCCCTGGTTCAGGGCCACCCGGGCCAGCGCGAACAGGTCGCTCGGCGTCGCCGCATCCGTCGGGTAGAGCGAGATGCCGATGCTGCAGGTGGGCGTGAGCTCCTGGCCGGCGCACTCGAGCGGCAGCGACACGCTGCGCTGCAGCCGCTGGGCGACGAGCACGGCATCTTCGCCTTGCCGTATCTGCGGCAGCAGCACCGTGTAGGCCTCGCCGCCGTCGCTCGCCAGCATGGGGGATTCGCCCGCGTTGCTGGCAACCAGATCGGCGGCACGAAGGGCGTTCTGCAGTCGGCGCCCGAGCTCCTGCAGCAAGGCGTCGCCCGCGCCGGCACCGAGCGCCTGGACGTCGCCGAAGCTGTCCACCGCCACCTGCAGGACCGCCACGGTGCGGCCGCTGCGCTGCGCCTGGGTCAGGCCCCACTGGAGGTGCTCCGTCGCCGCGGTCAGGTTGGGCAGGCCAGTGAGAAGATCCGTGCGCGCCAGCCGCTCGCGCCAGGCCTTGGCTTCGAGCGTGTTCCTCAGTCTCAGCACCAGTTCGACCGGGTCCACGGGCTTCTGCAGGAAGTCCGTAGCACCGAGGCCCAGGGCCCGCAGTCGTTGCTCGCGATCGATGGAGGCCGTCACCACCAGCACCGCGATGCCGGCAAGGCCCGGGTCCTCGCGCATCGCGCCCAGGATCTCCAGCCCCGAGACCACGGGCATCTGCAGGTCCAGCAGGACGACGTCCGGCCGGTGGTGCCGGATCAGGTCCAGCGCCTCGCGGGACTGGGAGGTCGTGACGAAGTGCCGGTAGCCGGCATCCTCCAGGTGGGCCTGGACCATGTCGACGTTGAGCGAATCGTCGTCGACCAGCATCAGCACGGCGTCGTCGATGCGTTCCAGCGTGGAAGGCTGGGTGTGGTGCAGTGCTTGTCGTGGGCCCATCGGCTGCCAGTCTAAGCCGCGGGCGCCGAACGCGACCGGATTGCTTGGGTGGGTGCGCAGACGCCTTGCGAAAGAGGGCGTCCGGTCAGGTCCATCCGTCCCCGCCGCGGGTGGTCGGCTCCACCAGTTCGAGGCCGGCGGTGCGGATCTGCAGACGTTCGAGCCGCCGCTCCCATTGCGCATCGGAGTCGCCCGCTGCTTGTTGCAGGTCGGCGGCTCGCCGCCTGATCTGGTTCCAGGCGCGACCACGCCCTTCACGCCAGGCGGTGAGGTAAGGCTCCGCATATTCCAGGGGAAAGGTGCGCAGGGCCCACGTTGCCTGCTCGTCGTTCGAGGGCCCGTAGATTGCGCTGACCACCAACACCTCGGAGACGAACTCCTCCTCGAGACGCACGACCAAACTGGTGTCACCCATTTCTGAACTGCTTCGGCTCCATGGCGAAGGCGTCAAGGTTACAGCAGCTGGCCGACAGC
>JAQGMY010000258.1 GCA_028292105.1 Ramlibacter sp. | reverse complement strand
TTTTCCTTGTGTTCCATGCGCAGCCTGACGCGCAGCCGCTACTACGTGCAGTGTCCGCTGGACGACAAGGTGGAAGACTGGAGCGACCAGCGCTTCTGGGACGAGTTGCGCCGCCGGCTGGACCCGGAACTCGCCGAGCGCATCGTCACCGGCCCGAGCATCGAGAAAAGCATCGCCCCGCTGCGCAGCTTCGTCGCCGAGCCGATGCGCTTCGGCCGCCTCTGCCTGGCGGGCGACGCCGCCCACATCGTGCCGCCGACCGGTGCCAAGGGCCTGAACCTGGCCGCCACCGACGTGAAGTACCTGTCGGGTGCCTTGATCGAATACTTCCAGGAGAAGAGCGCCGCCGGCATCGACACCTATTCGCAGCGCTGCCTGCGCCGGGTCTGGAAGGCGGAGCGTTTCTCCTGGTGGCTCACCGGCCTGCTGCACCGCTTCCCCGACACCGAGGGCTTCGGCCAGCGGGTGCAGGAAGCGGAGCTGGACTACCTGGTGAATTCACGCGCGGCTTCGACGGCCCTGGCGGAGAACTATGTAGGTTTGCCGCTCTGACAACCGTCGTTCCCGCCTGCGCGGAAACGACGCCTCAGTCCGCGAACTTCCCCGAAGCCCGGATCACCGGACCCCAGCGGTCGATCTCGGCCTTGAGCCAGACGCGCAGCGCATCCGAGGACATCTTGCTGTCCGGAACGATCTCGGCGCCCAGGTCGTCCATGCGCTTGACCACGTCCGGATCCTTCAGCGCAGTGCGGACGGCGGCGTTCATGCGATCGACGATGGGCTTCGGCGTGCCCTTGGGCGCATAGATGCCGTGCCACACCACCACCTCGAAGTCCTTGAGCCCCTGCTCGTGGAGCGTGGGCGCCGCCGGCAGCACCTTGATGCGGTTCCTGGTGGTGACGCCATAGAACTTCACGTTGCCCGCCTTGATCTGCGGGATGGTCTGCGTCGTCTGGTCGCACAGCAGGTCGACCTGGCCGCCCAGCAGCGCGTTCATCGCGGGCGCGGTGCCCTGGAACGGCACTTCGGTCAGGTTCACGCCGATGGCGCGCTGGAACATCATTCCGCACAGCTGCGACACCGCGCCGAGCCCCGCCGTGGCCAGATTCACCTTGTCCTTGTTGGCCTTGAGGTAGGCGGTCAGTTCCTGCATGTTGCTGGCGGGGAAGTCCTTGCGCGCCAGCAGCGTCATCGGCACTTCCACCGCCTGGCTGACGAATTCGAAGTCGTTCATCGGGTCGAACGAAAGCTTGCGGTACAAGGCCGGCGACGTCGCCATGCCGTTGTGGTGGATGAAGAAGGTGTAGCCGTCGGGCGCGGCCTTCGCCACGTAGTTGGCCGCCACGGTGCCGCCGGCGCCCAGCTTGTTCTCCACCACTACCGTCTGGCCCAGCGTCTTGCTCATGGACGCACCGAGGGTGCGCGCCACGACGTCGGTGGGGCCGCCGGCGGCGAAGGGGACGACGAGCGTGATCGGCTTGGTGGGCCATGTTCCCTGTGCCTGCGCCGCCGCCGCGGCGAGCGCGAACAAGGTGGTGAGGGTGCGCCTGAACAGCATCTCGTACTCCTTCGTTGTCGGCCGGCGGCAGGCCGGCTCGTGCGCCCAGAGTAGCCCGGCAGCAGCGCGGCGCCATCGGGATGTACCCGACCGAAAGGGGACGCCCTACTTCGTCTTGCGCGGCGGCAGCCCGGTGTGCTGCGTCAGGATGCGGCCCTTGACCGGCTTGGCCGGCGTGGTCGAGTTCTTGCGCCGCGGACTGGCGTAGCCGCCGTCCGTGAGCGGCTGGAAGGTCGGGATCAGGTGGTGCTTGCCGTTGCCGATCAGGTCCGCCCGGCCCATCGCCTTGAGCGCGTCGCGCAGCAGCGGCCAGTTGTTGGGGTCGTGATAGCGCAGGAAAGCCTTGTGCAGGCGCCGGCGGCGGTCGCCGCGCACGATGTCCACGCCTTCGCTGTCGCGCGTCACCTTGCGCAGCGTGTTCTTGCCCGAGTGGTACATCGCCGTGGCGGTGGCCATGGGGCTCGGGTAGAAGGTCTGCACCTGGTCAGCGCGGAAGCCATTGCGCTTGAGCCACACCGCGAGGTTCATCATGTCCTCGTCGCTGGTGCCGGGGTGCGCCGCGATGAAGTACGGGATCAGGTACTGCTTCTTGCCGACCTCTTCCGAGAACTTGTCGAACATGGTCTTGAAGCGGTCGTAGCTGCCGATGCCCGGCTTCATCATCTTGTCCAGCGGGCCGGACTCGGTGTGCTCGGGAGCGATCTTCAGGTAGCCGCCGACATGGTGCTGCACCAGTTCCTTGACGTACTCCGGCGACTGCACGGCCAGGTCGTAGCGCAGGCCCGAGCCGATCAGGATCTTCTTGATGCCCTTCAACTCGCGCGCACGGCGGTAGATCTTGATCAGCGGGCCGTGGTCGGTGTTCAGGTTCGAGCAGATGCCCGGATACACGCAGCTCGGCTTGCGGCAAGCCGACTCGATCTCCGGCGACTTGCAGCCGATGCGGTACATGTTGGCGGTGGGGCCGCCGAGGTCGGAGATGACGCCGGTGAAGCCTTCGACCTTGTCGCGGATGTCCTCGACCTCCTGGATGATCGACTCTTCGCTGCGGCTCTGGATGATGCGGCCTTCGTGCTCGGTGATGGAGCAGAAGGTGCAGCCGCCGAAGCAGCCGCGCATGATGTTGACGCTGAAGCGGATCATCTCCCAGGCCGGGATCTTGGTCGCGCCGTCGTGGCGGCCGTTCTCGTCGGCGTAGGCCGGATGGGGGCTGCGCGCGTACGGCAGCCCGAAAACGTAGTCCATCTCCGCGGTCGTCAGCGGGATGGGCGGCGGCGTCAGCCAGACGTCGCGCTCACCATGCGCCTGCACCAGCGCGCGGGCGTTGCCCGGGTTGGTTTCCAGGTGCAGCACGCGGTTGGCGTGGGCATAGAGCACCGGGTCCGACTTGACCGCCTCGTGGGAAGGCAGGCGGATCACCGTGTGGTCGCGCGGCGGCGGGCGCAGCTTGACCTTGGGGTTGGGGACGAAGGCGAGCGGGTGAATGTTGTCATTGCGCGATTGACCCGCAATCCCTGCATCGGTCGCCGGCGCCGTCCCGTCTTCCTTCGCGCACGTCTCCCCCTGCGCCTTCGCCTGGTCGGAGATGGTCATGTAGGGGTTGATGTGGTCCTCGACCCGGCCGGGCGTGTCGACGCTGGTGGAGTCGATCTGGAACCAGCCCGCCGGCGTGGAGCGGCGCACGAAGGCGGTGCCGCGCACGTCGGTGATGTTCTCCACCGGCTCGCGCGCGGCCAGGCGGTGCGCGACCTCGATCAGGGCGCGTTCGGCGTTGCCGTACAGGAGCAGGTCGCACTTGGAGTCCAGCACGATGCTGTGCCGGACCTTTTCGGACCAGTAGTCGTAGTGCGCGATCCGGCGCAGGCTGCCTTCGATGCCGCCGAGGATGATGGGCACGTCCTTGAAGGCTTCGCGGCAACGCTGGCTGTAGACGATGGCCGCGCGGTCCGGCCGCTTGCCCGCGACGTCGCCCGGCGTGTAGGCATCGTCGCTGCGCGTCTTGCGGTCCGCCGTGTAGCGGTTGATCATCGAGTCCATGTTCCCGGCCGTGACGCCCCAGAACAGGTTGGGCTTGCCCAGCGCCTTGAACGGCTCGGCGCTGTGCCAGTCGGGCTGCGCGATGATGCCCACGCGGAAGCCTTGCGCTTCCAGCACGCGCCCGATCACGGCCATGCCGAAGCTCGGGTGGTCGACATAGGCGTCGCCCGTCACCAGGATCACGTCGCAGCTGTCCCAGCCGAGCGCTTCCATTTCCTTCCGGCTCATCGGAAGAAAGGGAGCGGGGCCGAACCGGTGCGCCCAGTACTTGCGGTA
>JAQGMY010000249.1 GCA_028292105.1 Ramlibacter sp. | reverse complement strand
GGTCCGGCCGCTCGTGGTGACCACCGCGCTCGGGATCGGAGGCGCGTCCAGGTAGATCTGCCAGCCGAGGTAGCCCAGCGCGCCGAACGAGAGGACGAAGATCAGGCCCAGCCAGCGCCAGAGAACGGAAAGGGCACGCAGGGGGTGGCGCTCGCTCCCTTGCAGGTCGGGCGCGTCGGTGCGGCTTGCAGTCGGTGGCATGTCGGAACTCCTCTCGATAAGGTGCACTTGGAATACACCTCATCGTAGGAACCGGCGCCGGCAGCGGCTTGACCTGGATCAACTGCCTCTGCTTTGGCTGCGATTTCTGGCCACTGGCGCCGGCCCGGGGGTCGCTGCGGCCGCCGACGCGTCACTCCGAGTTCTTGCCCTTGCGTTCCAGCTGCTCGGTCTTGCGCAGCCCGCGGATGTTCATGATGGCCAGGGTGACCTGCAGCACGATCAGCGCGTAGGCGTTGGTGTGCACGCCCCACACGGTCCACAGCACGTTGCTGACGATGAAGACCCAGAAGCCGATGTTGCGGCGGCGCGCCTTGCGCGATGCCACCAGCCAGGCGGCCAGCACGCTCGCCAGCATCGCGGGCCATTGGATGAGATCGAGGAGGGATGAAGTGTCCACGGCTGCCAGTCTAGCCGTGGCATGCGCGGCCAGGGAACGAACGGGCACGCGCGGTGTCTCATTGGGAAACGCGGAGACAACGCAGTGAATCACGAAACCGGAATCGCCGGCATGGCAAGGGAACAGAAGTCGCACGGCCGCAGCGGCGCGGCCGGTCCATCGGACTTGCACAACAGTTCAGACCCGCGGGAGCTGGAGCAAGCTCGGCAACGCGAGTTGCGCCGCCGCGCCTTCCTGCAGCCGTCGCAAGCGCGGCAAAAGAGCCACTAGGTTCGTGCGCGCGTCCAGGTGAAGCACCCCACCGCCACCGGCGAATTGCTCACCAGCAACGCGCCGCTGCCGTAAAGCGATCGGGCCCGCGCCGGGTCCGGCAACTGCACCGCCCACATTCCCCCGGAGCCGTCGACCCACAGCACGCGCGCGTCGATGCCGGCCAATGCGTTGAAAGCCGCGGTGCTGCTGGTGCCCGGCGCGAACAACACCATCACCTGGTCCGATGGCGCCGACGGCCAGGCGGCGATCGGCCCTGCCAGCAAGGCGGCGATGCCGAGCGTGGCGGCGGCACGCCCGCCGCCCGGCCCCGATCCCGGCGCTCCGCCGCGCAGCATCTTCCATCCCAGCAAGAGCGGCAACGCGCCGAAGATGGCGATCCAAAGCAGGTCCCACAGCAGGGGATTGGGCGAATCGACGCGCACCCGGTGGATGCCGACGATCCAGTGCGCCAGCACGACGTCGATGAAGTGCCACACGCAAAAGCCCAGCAGCGCGCTGCCCCACAGCAGCGTGCCGGCACCCGGCTGCGCGCACTGCTCGCGCGCACGCCACAGCTTGACCAGCCCGATGGCGGCAACGAAGTACATGAGCACGTGGAACAGCCCGTCGGCCAGGATCTGCACGCGGATGTCCTGCACGGCCGGCGACTGCACGAGGCTCAGGAAGTGATGCCACTGCAGCACCTGGTGCAGCAGGATGCCGTCGAAGAATCCGCCGAGGGCCAGCCCGACGATGAAGGCGCCCCAGCGCATCGACCGCGTGGGGGAAGCGGAAGCAGGACCGCGCATCATGGCTCCGTGCAAAGGGACCATCAAAGCTTACCCGCCGCCGCGCAAGCTGTGTGCGCGACGGTGCACATCGCAGCGCGCCGGGCGGCGCGGCGCCGGCGGTCAGCCGCGCCGCGGGTGCAGGGGATAAGCGGGATCGGTGTACCCCGGCGTCGAAGGATGTCCTGCGGGCACCAGTGAATCCACCAGCGCCTCGTCCTCGTCGGTCCAGGCGTAGTCCAACGCCGGCAGGTAGTCCTGCCACTGCGCGAGCGTCCGGGGACCCGCGATCACGGCGCTGACGGTGCTGTTCGCCAGCACCCAGGCAGTGGCGAACACGGGCAAGGTCGTGCCGATCGCCTCGGCGTGGGCCTTGAGCTTTTGCGCGATCACCAGCGACTCTTCACGCAATTCGGTCTCGTTGATGCGCTTGTCGCCGCGGCCGGCGCGCGTTCCCTGCGCGGGCGCTTGCCCCGGCGCGTACTTGCCGGTGAGCACCCCGCGCGCCAGCGGGCTGTACGAGGTGACGCCGATGCCGTGATGGGCGCAGGCCGGCAGGATCTCGACTTCCGGCATGCGATTGAGCAGGTTGTAGTAAGGCTGGCAGACCACCGGCCCGGGCATGCCGATCTGCCGCGCGACGTGCACCGCCTCGGCGATGCGCCAGCCGCGGAAATTGGACAGGCCCCAGTAGCGGATCTTGCCGTCGCGCAGCAGCGTCTCCATGGCGCGCAAGGGCTCTTCCAGGTCCATGCCTTGGGGGTCCCGGTGCATGTAGAGGATGTCGACACGATCGGTCCGCAGCCGCTGCAGGCTGGCCTCGAGCTCGCGCAGCATCCAGCTGCGCGAATACCCCGCCTCGTTGGCGCCCGCGCCGATGCGGTTGCCGAGCTTGGTCGCCAGCACCCAGTCGTCGCGCTGGCCGGCCAGCAGCTCGCCGACCATCTTCTCGGAGCCGCCCTTGGTGTACACGTCGGCGGTGTCGATGTAGTTGACACCCTTGTCCCGCGCATCCGCGACGATGGAGCGCGCTTCTTCCAGCGGCGTCTGGTCGCCGAACATCATGGCGCCCAGGCACAGGGCGGAGACTTTGAGATGGCTCTTGCCGAGCGGACGGTATTGCAAGGTGGCGCTTCGCGAACAGGAAGGAGCAGCGATGCTACTGCGTTCCGGCAGGCCACTGCCGCGGCCACGCCGCCGCCGCCCACGCGTGGGACAATTCGCCAGCACTTGCAGCTTTCCCCAACGATGACCTCTTCCCTCGCCCTTGGCGACCCGAAACTCGACTCCGACCACGACGAGCTGAACCGGCTCATCGAGGCACTGGCGGCCGCGCCACCCGAAAGCGTGGTCGCTGCGCTGCGCGCCCTGCAAAAGCACGCCACCGAGCACTTCTCGATGGAGGACGTGGACCTGCGCGACATGAAGGACGGCAACGCCAGCTGCCACATCGACGAACACGCGGCGGTGTCGAAATCCCTGGAAGAAGTCTGCGTGCACGTGGCGCCGGACCCGGCTTCGGCACGCGCACAGGACATGTTGATCCGGCTGGTCGCGGAATTGCGCCGCTGGCTGCCCGTCCACGTGCTGGAGATGGACGCCGGCGTCGCCAGCTCGCGGACCAAGAAGCGGCTGGGCGGCGCGCCGATCGTGCTGAACCTCAAGGGCTCGGCGTCCCGCGGCTGATGGCCGCCCCGGCGTGACGGTTGACATCATCAAGCATTCCTCCGATGATAGAGGACACTGTCAACCAATCACCCCCGCATGGACTCCATCCAACAGGAAACCCGGCGCGTCCAGCGCGTGCGTCATGAACTCCGCCGGCGCGCCCTGCAGGTGTTGCGCATCGAGCCGCTGAGCCCGCACATCCGCGCCATCGTCTTGGGCGGCCCGGAGCTTGAAGGCTTCCTCAGCGCCTCGTTCGACGACCACGTGAAGCTGATCCTCGACCTCGGCGGTGCCGAGCCCGTGATGCGCGACTACACGCCGCGGCACTACGACGCCGCCCAGCAGGAGCTGACGATCGAGTTCGCCCTGCATGGCGACGGTCCGGCCAGCCGCTGGGCGGCCGCCGCGCAGCCCGGCGACCAGGTGGTCGTCGGCGGTCCCCGCGGCTCCTTCATCGTGCCCCTGGACTACGACTGGCACCTGCTGGTGGGAGATGCCTCCGCCCTGCCCGCCATCGCCCGGCGGCTGGAGGAATTGCCCGCCGGCGCGCGGGCGATCGCCATCGTCCAGGTGGCGCCGGGCGACCGGCGCGAGCTCCCGACCCGGGCCGATCTCGACTTGCAGTGGGTCGACAGCCCGCAGGCCTGCCTGGACGCCGTGCGGGCGCTGCAACTGCCCCCCGGCGACGGCTACGCCTGGTTTGCTGCCGAGGCGAGCGAAGTCGCCGCGCTACGCAAGGCGATCGTCGACGAGAAGGGCCACTCCCGCCATGCCATCCGCGCCGCTTCGTACTGGAAGCGTGGCGCCTCGGCGCACCATGAGAACCTGGAGTAGCCTGCCATGATGAATACCACGCGATTTCCCGTTTTCTTCCTGTCGCACGGCGGCGGTCCCTGGCCCTGGGTCGACGGCATGAAGGAGATGTTTGCGCGGACGGCGAGCGCGTTCGCCGCGCTGCCCGCCCGGCTGCCCGCCAAGCCGAAAGCCGTGCTGGTCATCACGGGCCACTGGGAGGCGCCGCAGTTCTCCGTCTCGACGGCAGAGCGTCCGGCCATGGACTACGACTACCACGGCTTTCCCGAGCACACCTACCGGCTGCAGTACCCGGCGCCCGGATCACCGGCTCTGGCGCAGCGCGTGCGCGGCCTGCTCGAGCAAGCCGGCATCCCCTGCGCGGAAGATCCGCAGCGCGGCTTCGACCACGGCACCTTCGTGCCCATGAGCCTGATGTACCCCGAAGCCGACGTGCCCGTCGTGTTGCTCTCGCTCAAGAGCGGCTACGACCCGGCGGAGCACATCCGCGCGGGCGAGGCGATCGCGCCCTTGCGCGACGAGGGCGTCCTCATCATGGGCAGCGGGCTCACGTACCACAACATGCGCGGCTTCAACCGCGCGCAGTCGACGCCGGTGGCCGAGGCCTTCGAGCAATACCTGCACGAGGCGGTACGGCAGCCCGATGCGGCAACGCGCAATCGCATGCTGGTGGAGTGGGAGCAGGCGCCGGCGGCGCGGCTCGCTCATCCGCAGGAGGACCACCTGCTGCCGTTGATGGTGGTCGCGGGCGCGGCCGGCCAGGACCGGGGCGAACAGGTGTTCGTCGACCACGTGATGGCCGTGACGATGGCATCCTACGAATTCCCGCCCCAGTCCTGAGACCCTCAGGGCTGCTGGTCGTCGGGCTTCTTCTTCACCGGCGGCACACCTGACGCGCGGCGGCGGATGTCGCGCTGGATGTGCTTGAAGAGGTCCTTTGAGCCTTCACCGGAGCGTTCGCCCGGCAACAGGGACTCCGGGCCGCCCTCCGTGTCGGGCGGTGGTCGTTGGCCGAAGGGCCTGATCGCTGCCAAGGGGTTCGACGGAGGTCTCACGTTTGCGCCTCGTTGGAGTGGCCATGCCAGTGTGCTGCTTTCAGTGCTAACCGTAGCTAGCCAATTGCCTACACCTTGTCGGCGGGCGGCACCTGCTGGCGTCGCCCTTTGGCGCATGCACGGTCGAGCATGGCGCAGGCGAGCGGGCCGGCCTGATCGATTCCGGCTTTCCGTGCGTGTCAGACCGCCGCGCTCGCGCGCAGGGCCGCAATGGCCCCCGTGTCGCGCCCGAGTTCCCGCAGGATCGCTTCACTGTGCTCGCCGACGGCCGGAATCGCGTCCATGCGGTAGTCGAAACTGTTGTTGGCTCCCGGTGGGAGCAGTGCAGTGACCGGGCCGGCCGGCGAGTCCACCGACTGGTAGCGCCCGCGCGCCTGCAGCTGCGGGTGCTGCCACATGTCCGCCACGGTGTTGACATGGGCATTGGCGATCTGCGCCTGTTCGAGCCGCGCGATCACCTGTTCGGCGCTCAGTTGGCCGAAGGTCTCGAGGATGATCGCCTTCAACTCGGCCCGATGTTCGCTGCGCCTGGCGCCGGCATCGAAGCGCGGATCGGTGGCCAGTGCCGGTTGCAGCAGCACCTTGTCGCAGAACACCTTCCACTCGCGCTCGTTCTGCAGGCCCAGCATGATGGTCTTGCCATCGCCAGCCTCGAACGGGCCATAGGGGTAGATGGTCGCGTGGGAGGCGCCGCTGCGCGGCGGCGGCGTGGCGCCCTCATAGGCGTAGTACATGGGGAACCCCATCCACTCGCCGAGCGACTCCAGCATCGACACGTCCACCTGCGAGCCGCGGCCCGTCTTCTGCCGCTGCATCAGCGCCGCCAGCACCCCGGTGTACGCGTACATGCCGGCGGCGATGTCCGCGATGGAGTTGCCGGACTTGCACATTTCCTCCGGCGTGCCGGTGACGGAGAGAAAGCCGGCCTCGCTCTGGATCAGCAGGTCGTAGGCCTTCTTGTCGCGGTAAGGGCCGTCGTTGCCGTAGCCCGAAATGTCGCAGACGATGAGTCGGGGATGCGCTGGCGCCAGGGATTCGTAGCCGAGGCCCATGCGAGCCGCCGCGCCGGGTGCGAGGTTCTGCACCAGCACGTCGGCCTTGGCGAGCAGGTCCATCAGCACCTGCAGTGCAGCCGGCTGCTTCAGGTCCAGCGTGAGGCTTTCCTTGGAGCGATTCACCCAGACGAAATGGGAGGCCAGGCCCTTGGTACGCCGGTCGTAGTCACGGGCGAAGTCGCCGCCGCCCGGCCGCTCGATCTTGATCACGCGGGCACCGAGGTCGGCGAGCTGGCGCGTGCAGAAAGGCGCGGCGATCGCGTGCTCCAGCGACACGACCGTGACGCCGTCGAGCGGCCGCATCAGAAGGACCTCGGCAGCCCCAGCAGGTGCTCGGCCACGTAGGAGTAGATCAGGTTGGTGGAGATCGGCGCCACCTGGTACAGCCGCGTCTCGCGAAACTTGCGCTCCACGTCGTATTCGTGTGCAAAGCCGAAACCGCCGTGCGTCTGCAGGCACACGTTGGCTGCTTCCCAGGAGGCCTTGGCCGCCAGGTACTTGGCCATGTTGGCCTCGCCGCCGCAGGGCTTGCCGGCGTCGAACAACTCGCAGGCCTTGAAGCGCATCAGGTTCGCCGCTTCGGTTTCCATGTAGGCGTCGGCGATGGGGAACTGCACCCCCTGGTTCTGGCCGATGGGTCGGTTGAACACCACGCGATCGCACGCATAGGCGCGCGCCTTGTTGACGAACCAGTAGGCATCGCCTATGCACTCCGAGGCGATCAGCGTGCGCTCGGCGTTGAGGCCCGTCAGGATGTACTTGAAGCCCTGGCCTTCGATGCCGATCAGGTTTTCCGCCGGGATCTCGAGGTTGTCGAAGAAGACTTCGTTGGTCTCGTGGTTCACCATGTTCTGGATCGGCCGCACCGTCATGCCGCGGCCGATGGACTGGTGCAGGTCGACCAGGAAGACGCTCATGCCGTCGGTCTTCTTCTTCACTTCCGCCAACGGCGTGGTGCGGGCCAGCAGGATCATCAGGTCCGAGTGCTGGATGCGCGAGATCCAGACCTTCTGGCCGTTGACCACATAGCGGTCGCCCTTGCGCACGGCAGTCGTCTTCAGCTGGGTGGTGTCGGTGCCCGTGGTCGGCTCGGTCACCGCCATCGACTGCAGCCGCAGCTTGCCGCTGGCGATGCCGGGCAGGTACTTCTGCTTTTGCTGCGGCGAGCCGTGGTGCAGCACCGTGTTCATGTTGTACATCTGGCCGTGCAGCGCGCCCGCGTTGCCGCCGGAGAAATTGATCTCCTCCATGATCACCGACGCTTCGGTGAGGCCGAGGCCGGAGCCGCCGAACTCGGTCGGGATCAGCGCGGCCATCCAGCCGGCTTCGGTGAGTGCATCGACGAACTTTTCCGGATAGGCGCGTTCGTTGTCGAGCTTTTGCCAATAGGCCATGTCGAAGCTGCCGCACAGGTCGCGCAGCGCTTCGCGCATTTCCTGGTGCGCGTCGGGGGTGGGGATCTGGGTTTTCATGTCTTTGTCCGTGGCGAGGGGATCGTGCCACGGATTTGATACCGGTTGTCCGGGCACAGGCCGAGGGGCACTCTCTTGAGCGAATGTCCCCCGCGGGCCGGCAAGCCGGCCAAGCGGGGGACATTCGCTCAGTCGTCCATCCACGTCCTGGCCTGGAGCGGAGGGCGGGACTTCAATGCTTGTGGGTTCCAGGCGACTAGCGCAGAGGCAGGCCCAGCAGCTTCTCGGCTTCAGCCATCGACAAGCCCTCGACCAGATCGATCACCTGCACGTGGTCCCCCGCCGGCGCGAAAGTGCCGTAGTCGGTGTAGACCCGCTTCACGCAGTTCACGCCGGTCAGCGGGTAGGTGCATTTGCGCACGATCTTGCTCTCGCCCGCCTTCGTCAGCAGGTTCATGCAGACCCAGGTCGAGCGCGCGCCGACGGCCAGGTCCATGGCTCCGCCGACCGCAGGGATCGCGTCTTCTTCACCCGTGTGCCAGTTCGCCAGGTCGCCGTCGATCGACACCTGGAAGGCTCCGAGCACGGAGATGTCCAGATGCCCGCCGCGCATGATCGCGAAGCTGTCGGCGTGATGCACGATCGCCGCACCCGGCAGCAGCGTGACCGGCTGCTTGCCGGCGTTGATCAGGTCGTAGTCTTCCTTGCCCTTTTCCGGCGCAGGCCCCATGCCGACGAGTCCGTTCTCGCTGTGCAGCAGCACCTCGCGGTCCTTGGGCAGATGGTTGGCCACGGTCGTCGGCATGCCGATCCCGAGGTTCACCAGCGAGCCCTCGGGAATGTCCTGGGCGATGCGCCTGGCCATTTCTTCGCGGCTGCGCAGCTTGTAGTTCGCCATGGTCACTTCTCCTCCTTGATGCCGCCCGGCTGCGTCGGCACGTACGGGATCTTCACGATCTTCCTGACGAAGATGCCGGGGGTGACGACCGTTTCCGGATCGAGTTCACCCAGCTCCACGACCTCGTGCACCGAGGCGACCGTGTGCTTCGCCGCGGTGGCGAACACCGGCCCGAAGTTGCGCGCGGCCAGGCGGTACGTCAGGTTGCCCCAGCGATCGCCCTTCTCGGCCTTCACCAGTGCGATGTCGCCATGGATCGGGTACTCCAGCAGGTAGTCGCGGCCGTTGATGTGCCGCACTTCCTTGCCCTTGCCCAGCGGCGTGCCGACGCCGGTCGCCGTGTAGAAGGCGCCGATGCCGGCACCAGCGGCGCGGCAGCGCTCGGCGATGTTGCCTTGCGGCACCAGTTCCAGCTCGAGCTTGCCGCTGCGATAGAGCTCGTCGAACACCCACGAGTCCGCCTGCCGCGGAAAGCTGCAGATGATCTTGCGCACGCTGCCCTGCTGCAGCAGGCGCGCCAGGCCGGTGTAGCCGTTGCCGGCGTTGTTGGCAACGATGGTGAGGTCCTTGCCGCCCTGCTCGATCAGGCCGTCGATCAAGGCGTCGGGAATGCCCGCCGTACCGAAGCCGCCGACCAGGATGGTCGAGCCATCCTTCACCGTACCGATCGCCTCGGCGACCGAATTCGCAATCTTGTTGATCATGTCCCTTGCCTGGTTCTGTCCTGCACGATGGCGCCTCAATATACCCGCGGCGGATACAGGTTCTCCTGCACCGCGCGCAGCCGGGCCAGTTCCACCAGCAGGTCCAGCGTCGGCGTGGCCACGCCGCGCGAGCGGGCCAGCTCCAGCGGCACGATGCACATCGCGTCCAGCTCCAGTGGCCGCCCCTGCATCATGTCCTGCCCCATGCTCGCGCGATGCTCCGA
>JAQGMY010000388.1 GCA_028292105.1 Ramlibacter sp. | reverse complement strand
GCAGTCGCCATCAAACGCCCACGCTTATCGGCTGTAAATTTTTAACGAACCCGCAAGATCTTCAAGCCTTTCAGCTCTTCCTTCTTGCCGTCTTCACTGCGATCAGCGAAGCCTTCGATTGTAGCAGACTTTTCTTCGTTCTGCTCGGCAGCTTTCGTTGCCGTTTTGCTTTTCTGCTCTGTGCGCCGCCTTGTTGGCGCCGCGCTTTGTGTGATCAGCGAAGCCTCAGATTCTATACCGACTTTTCGTCGTTTGCCGAATCAGCGGCCTCTTTTTTCTCTTCCCGTCCGGAGCCGCTTTCGCGTCCCTGTCTTGAGCCGAGCCCTCGACTATAGCACGGGTGCAAACCCTTAGCTCGCCCCGGTCGAGAAAGGTAGCGATCGATGGCGCTTTCCGGTCAGCGCGAACAAGCCGTTCGCTACTGCGGGCGCCACCGGAGGCACCCCCGGCTCACCGACGCCGCCGGGGGGCCGGTCGCTTGTCACGATCCAGGTCTCCACGTGCGGCGCAGAGCCGAGTCTGAGCATGGGGTAGGCGGAGAAGTTCCCTTGCTGCACCACGCCATCATGTATGTCGATCCTCCCGAACAAGGCGGCGGTCAGGCCGAAGATCACAGCCCCCTCGATCTGCTGGGCGACGATGGCGGGGTTCACGACGGTTCCGCAGTCGATCGCGCAGAAGACCCGGTGCACCCGGGCTTGGCCTTTCTCCAGCGAGACCTCCGCCACCTGGGCAACCACCGAGCCGAACGACTCATGCAGCGCGATGCCCCGTGCGCGCCCTGGTGCCAGCGGGCGCGTGGCCCAGCCGGCGCGGTCCGCTGCCAGGTTCAGCACAGCCAGGTGCCTGCCCGCGTCCTTGAGCAGGTCGCGCCTGAGCTCGAGCGGATCGCGCCCGGCCTCGGCAGCGATCTCGTCGATGAAGGATTCAAGGAAGAAGGCATTGTGGGAATGCCCGACGGACCGCCAAAAGCCCACCGGCACTCCCGTATGCGCAAAGACGTGCTCGATCCGCTGGTGCGCGAACTGGTAAGGCTGGTCGAACAAGCCCTCGGACGCCGTCTTGTCCGGCATCTCCACCGGGCCGGCCAGCGCCGGCATCCCACGTTCGATCCAGCGCGGCGAGATTGCGTCGCCCGCGGACTTGATCTGCAGGGACAACGGTTGCCGCGCCTGGTCGAAGCTGGCCCGCAGCCTCGCCACCTGCATGGGCCGGTAGAAATCGTGGGTGGTGTCCTCCTCCCGCGACCAGGCCAGCTGCACCGGCACGCCCGGGACGTCCATCGCGACCCGCACCGCCTGTGCCACGTAGTCGACCTCCAGCCGACGTCCGAAACCGCCGCCAAGAAGCGTGACATGGACGTCCACCTTGTCGACCGGCACCCCGGCGACGCGTGCGGCGGTGTCGCGACACAGCTGCGGCACCTGCGTCGGGGCCCAGACTTCGACCCGGCCGTCGCTCACCCGTGCCGTGGCATTCATCGGTTCCAGCGTGGCATGGGCGAGGAAGGGCGCGCTGTACCAGGCTTCCACGGCGCTGGCGGAGTCGCGCGTGGCGGACTCGACGTTGCCGCGCGCGTGGAATTCGAATCCCTCTCCACTGCGCACCGCCTCTTCCAGCTGGCGCGACACAGTGCGGGAGTCCAGGGCGCCCGCCGGCCGCTGGCGCCATTCGACTTCCACGGCGTCGACCGCCTGGCGCGCGCGCCAGGAGTTGTCGGCGATCACCGCGAACCCTGCCGTGGCCCCGGCGTAAGCCGGCAGCAGCACCAGCCGCTCCACGCCAGGCAGAGCCAGCGCAGCCTTGCCGTCGACGCGACCCGGAGAACCGCCCAGCATCGGGCACAGCCGCACCGCCGCAAAGCGCAGCCCCGGCAGGCGCACGTCCAGGCCGAACTGCGCGCTTCCATCCACCTTGGCGGGGATGTCGAGCCGAGCCACGGGCCGGCCGATCACCTGCCAGGCCTTGCGATCTTTCAACCGCACGTTGCCGGGGGGCGTTGCCGCGGCGGCGCGCGCCAGCTCGCCATAGGACGCCGAACGCCCGGAAGGGTGGCCGACGACGCCGTTCGTGACGCTGAGCTCTTCTGCCGGGAGCTTCCATTGCAAAGACGCGGCGCCGACGAGGGACGCCCGGGCCGTAGCGGCCGCAATGCGCACCACATCCCAAGCGTCCGCGACACTCGAAGAGCCGCCCGTAGCGTTGATGCCAAGCTCGCGCCCCACCTTGGTCAGCAGCCAGCGACTGGCCTTGACCCGGCCGAAGCCGTCTTCATGTTCCTCTTCCGAAGGGTGAAAGGGCAGGTTCCCCAGCAGCAGGGCCACGTTCCCGTAGATCGCATCCCAGCCCGCCTGCTCGATGCGCACGGACGACAGCGCGACGTCCAGCTCCTCTGCCGCCAGTTGCGGGAGTGCCGTGTGCACGCCCTGCCCCATTTCGCTGCGCGGCATGGCGAGTACCACGCCGCCATCCGACATGATCTTGATCCAGCCATTCAAGGCGACGTCGCCCTCCCCGG
>JAQGMY010000238.1 GCA_028292105.1 Ramlibacter sp. | reverse complement strand
AGCGTGCCGCCGTACTGGATTTCCATGCCCGCCATGGGGAAGCGCCAGCCCAGCACGCCGTCGGTGTCCTCCGTCCACTGCAGGATGTCGATGAACTGTTTCTTGATGAAGTCCATCAGTCCCATGGTCCCGCTCCTCTGTGTGGTCCGCGGCATGATACGGCAGGGCTGGCCCCGGCGGCATGGGCGTTGCCGCCAAGTCATAGCGGTTATCGATCCACTAGTCAAAGTTAATTGGCAATGCGAGTCATTCTCATTAACATGAGGATGGATGGATCAAAGGAGAACTCGATGGCCAACTTTGCCCGCACCAACCTCACCACGCTCAAGAAAACCGCCAGCTACTACGTGATGCACATCGCGGTGGCCTGGCTGGTCGGCTACGCCGTCACCGGCAGCCTGTGGATGGCCTCGACGCTGAGTCTGTTGGAGCCGACCGTGCAGGCGATTGCCTTCTTCTTCCACGAAAAGGCGTGGGAGCGCGTGGGCAAGCAACGTCTCATGCAGTTGAGGTCTGACTCCGCCCAGTCAGCAGAACCACCAACAGCTGGACGTGCCCGGCGGCGCGCCGGTGAGGATGTGGACGCGCGGCGTCCCGGTCGAAGAGCCGGTCAGGCAGCAGCATCGTGCGGGACACGGGCAACGCGGACAGCTTCCACTCCTGCTCATACGGCGCCGGCCGCACCATCAGCCGCGCCGACGCACACGCCGCTTCACGCTGGCCGAACACCGCGGTGTGCGTGAAGGGCTATCCGCCACCTGGGGCGCAGGCGGGTCAGCCGCCCGCAGCCCCCAGGTCGTCCGGGCCGAGTGGCCGCGGTTCGCGCAGCAGGGCGCGGGTGAAGACCTCGGCGATCTTCGGGAAGATCGCGTCCAGCACGATGGGCGCCTTCTTCTCCGCGCGCCACCACAGCGCCTGGTCGATGCCGCCGATGATCAGGTCGCACGCGATGTGGAAGTCCAGCGAAGCGACGAAGTCACCCGAACGCGCGCCGCCTTGCAGGATGGTTTCCAGCACGGCGAAGTACTGCCGCGATTTTTCCGACAGCAAATGGGTGTACTCCGACTTCGGCTTGCGGCTCTCGTGGAAGTACAGCAGGTGGAAGCCCGGGTTGCGCGACCACCCCAGGATGTGCGCGCGGATGAAGGCCAGCAGCTTGCGCGTGTGCGAACCGCCCTCGCCCCAGCTCGCGATCTCGGCCAGTGCCTGCGCCAGTTCATCCTCGTAACCGAGCGCGATGGAACGATAGAGCAGCTCCTGCTTGCCCTTCACGTGCTTGTACAGCAAGGCCTCGGACACGCCGACCGATGCGGCGATCGACGAGATCGATGCCCGCTCGTAGCCCTTGCTGCAGAACTCCGCCAACGCGCTGCGGAAAATCAGGATCTCCCGCGCCTCGTAGTCGTCGTGGATGGATGCGCCGCTCATATCGCCCATCAATGAGCGTCCTGGTTCGCGCAAATGACGTCAGCCCCGGGCTCTGCCGCGAAGAGGGCGGCAATCAGCTCCTGGTTACAGGACAGGACCCCGGCCTGGCTGATGGCGCCCTTGTCGGTGAGTTCGCCGCGTTCCATGGATGGTGGACGGCGGGCGATGGTGATGCGCTCGATGCGCGTCGAACTGCCGGTCGCGCGCGCGGCAAAATCCACCAGCCGGCGGGCCAACTCGGCGCGCAAGGCCGGATGGTCCGCCAGCGTGTCCAGTGTCGCCGCCCCATCGCCGACCAGGCGCGCGCAGGCCGGCACGTCCAGGAACACCAGCGCGCCGATGCGGTCCTGGTTGGCGCCGACGATCACGGCGTCCTGCAGCAGCGGGGCCGCCGCCTCCAGCCAGCCGAGCCGCAGCGGGCCGGCGGCAACCCAGGTTCCCGTTGCCAGCTTGAAGTCTTCACCGAAGCGTCCGTCGAAGCGAAAGCCCTGGTTCACGTCGTCCGGATCCACGAACCGCAGCGCGTCCCCCAGCTTGTAGAAGCCGTCCTCGTCGAACGCGGCAGCGGTGAGCTGCGGCGACCGCCAATACCCCGGCGTGATGTTCGGCCCCTTCAACCGCGCCTCCCAGCGTGGACCCGGTCCGACCAGCTTGAGCTGGATGCCGCGGGCCGGCACGCCCACCACGCCGGCGCCGGCCATGGACTGGTCGGCGACCAGCGCCAGCGGCGCGGTCTCGGTCGAACCCAGGCTGGTGGTGAAGAACACCTTGCGCCCCGTCGTCTGCACCGCGAGTTCGTCGATCGCCCGCCAGACGTGCGGCTCGATGCCGGCTCCGGCATACATGCACAGCTTCAGGTTGCGAAAGAAGCTTTCGCGCAGCTGCTGGTCCTGCTGCAGGTACGGCAGGATCGCCGCGTAGCCCCTGGGAACGTTCATGTACCAGTTCGGGGACACCTCGCGCAGGTTGCGGATGGTGGTCTCGACCAGGCCGGGCACCGGCTTGCCGTCGTCGATGTGCAACGTGCCGCCGAGATACAGCACGATGTTGAAGTTGTGGTTGCCGCCCGCCGTGTGGTTCCAGGGCGCCCACTCCAGCGTCACCGGCGGTTCGTCCTCCAGGTAAGCGAAGTGGGCCGCCGACATCGCCATGTTCGAGCACAGCATCCGCTGCGTGTTGATCACTGCCTTGGGCATGCCGGAGGAGCCGGAGGTGAACAGGAACTTCGCGATGGTGTCGGGACCGACACGGTCGTGGGCGGCGTCGGCGAGGGCCTCGCCACCTTCTTCCCGCAGCGCGGCGAAGGCGGTTGCGCCGGGCGGCGGGTTCGCCGCCACCAGCACCTCCAGCCCGTCATGCGCGATGGCTGCCAGCGCGGCGCCGAACTGCGCGCCGTCGGACGCGAACACCAGGCCGGGCGTGAGCAGGTCCGTGATGTGGCGCAGCTTGGCGAAGTCCCTGGACACCAGCGAATACGCGGTGGCGACGGGCGCGTACGCAATGCCGGCGTACATGCAGGCGACCGCCAGCATGGCGTGATCGAGGTCGTTGCCGGACAGAATCAATACGGGCCGGTCGACGTCCAAGCCGCGCCGCAACAAAGCCCCGGCGATGGTCCGCACCCTGCGCAGTCCTTCCGCGTAGCTGATCCTGACCCACTGGCCGTCCGCGCCACGCTGCGCCAGCCAGGTCTGGTCCGGCCGCAGCCGCGCCCAGTGGACGAGCCGCTCTCCGAGCTTGCGGGCGTACGGCCCCAGCGGCTCGGGCTGCGAAACCAGCAGGGCGCCGTCCGGCTCCTCGCGGATTTCGACGTGGCACTGGCCCAGCCGCACCGGACGGTAGGACGCAGCAAAAGGGTGGGTCATGCGCGGCTCCATGGCTGGATTCTCCTCGTCATGCGTTTTCCGGCTGTCGCAGTGGCGCCGCGCGCTTGGCCAGGAAGGCGTCGAGCCGCTCCTGCGCCTCCGGGCTGGTGGCGGTGAAGGCCGCCGCCATGCTCTCCACGAACAGCCCGTCGTCCTGGGCCATGTCCTGGATGCGTGGTAGCACATTGATCACGGCGTAGTTCGACATCCTGGCATTCGAGGCGGCACGCCGCGCCAGCTCCTTGGCCTTGACCAGCGCCTGCCCGCCCGGCACCAGGTACTGGACCAGGTTGGCGCGCTCGCCCTCATCGGCGCTCAGCACCCGGCCTGTCAGCATCAGGTCCGACATGCGCGCCACGCCCATGAGCCGCGCGATCCGGACCGAGCCGCCGCCGCCGACGAAGATGCCGCGCTGGCCTTCCGGCAAGGCGAAGAAGGCCGTGTCGTCGGCCACGCGCACATGCGTGGACGCCGCCAGCTCCAGCCCGCCGCCCACCACCGCACCGTGCAAAGCGGAAACGAACGGGATCGTGCCGCGCTGCACCGAATCGAACACCGCGTGCCACCTGCGGGAACCCAGGATATTCTCGTGGTGCGTTTTCTGCCCGATCTCCGACAGGTCGAGGCCGGCGCAGAAATGATCGCCGTGGCCGAAGATGACGGCCGCCCTGGCCTCGGTTTGCGCGCGCAGGACGACCTCGCCGATCGCCTCGACGAAGCGATCGCTGATGGCATTGCGCTTGGCCGTGCGGTTCAGGCCGATCAGCGCCAGTTCGCCGTCCATTTCAAAAGTGGTGAATTCGGTGTCCAACTTGTTCTCCCTTGATTACTCAAATGGGGCCGCGACGACTTCGAATGTCGCCAGCCGCTGCTCGCCCAGCAACGCCTCGTCGTGCGCGCAGCGCGCCCGGGTCGGCGCGGCCGCCAGCCAATAGCGGCCTGCAGCCGACGCCTTGCGCGCCGCGCCGTCGGCCCCGGCGCGCAGCACCAGGCGCAGGGCGATCCAGCTGGCAGCGGCAATGCCGGCCAGTTGCAGGAACGCAGCCGCGCCGGCTTCGGCGAACTGCGTGCGCTCCGCCCGCAGTTCCCGGGCGCAGGACTCCAGCAGGGCCAGGACTTGCGAAACGGCCCCCACCAGCGCCGGCTCGGCACTGCCTGCCAGCGCCGCGTCGGCGCGCGCCAGCCGCAGGAACCCTGCCAGCCCGCGCCCTTCGTCGCGCCACAGGCGGCGGTGCAGCAGGTCCAGCGCCTGGATGCCGCTGGTGCCTTCATAGATGGAGAACACCCGCGCGTCGCGCAGAGCCTGTTCAACCGGCCAGTCGCGGGTGTAGCCCGCGCCGCCGAGGACCTGGATCGCCGTGTGCGACACCTCGAACGCGGTGTCCGCGCCCCACGTCTTGACGATCGGCATCAGCCAGGCGCACAAGTCGGTGGCCTCCTGGCGGCGCTGCTGGTCAGGCTCGTACTCCTGCAGTTCCAGCGTCACGGCGAGCGTGAGCGCCAGGCCGCGCACCACCTCGACGCGCGCCGCGCTGTCCATCAGCATGCGCTGGACGTCGGCATGGCTGGCGATCGGCACCGGTGGCGCCGACGCGCTTCCGCCCTGGCGGCGCTGCGCCGCGTACGCCATGGCCGTCGCCAGCGCGCCGCTGGCGATGCCCAGGCTCTGCACCGCCACCGACATCCGCAAGCTGCCGATCATCGCGAACAGGGCCTGCAGGCCCTTGCCCTCGGTGCCGACCAAGTGTGCGCGCGCGCCCTCGAAGCCCAGCGCGCAAGTGGGGGAGGCGTGCAGCCCGAGCTTCTCCTCAAGCCGTCGCACGTGGATCGCATTGCGCTGCGGCTTGCCGGCCGCATCCGCATGGAAGTCGGGCACCAGGAACAGGCTCAGGCCGTGCACGCCCTTGCTGGCAGGATCCGAGCGCGCCAGCATGCAATGCCCGATCCGCTCGACGAGGTCGTGGTCGCCGAAGGTGATCCAGATCTTCTCGCCCGTGACCAGCCAGTCCGCGCCCGGACCGCGGACGGCGCTGGAGCGGGTCCGCCCGACGTCGGAGCCGGCATCGGGTTCGGAAATGCAGATGGTCGCGCCCCACTCGCCCGTGGCCAGCCTCGGTAGCCACTCGGCCTTGAGCGCCTCGGACGCATGCGCCTCGAGCACGCGCGAGCCGGAGCGGAACAGGCCGGGCAGCATGCCGAAGGAGGCGCAGCCCCGGTCCAGCAATTCCTGACAGCCGGCCTGCAGCACCAGCGGCAGGTCGTGCCCGCCCCAGGCGGCGGTGGCCGACAGGCCGGGCCAGCCTTGCGCGACGAAATCCTTCATGACGCGGCGGAACACCGCCGGCGTGCGCACGCGGCCGTCGACCAGGGTGCAGCCTTCCCGGTCCGCCTGGGCGTTCAGCGGCTGCAACTGCTCGCTGGCGAACCTGGCCACCGCAGACAACACCGCCGCGATGTTCTCCCGGGCATACCGATCCGGATCGTCGCTCAGTTCGCGCAGCCGCTCCAGCCCGGGCGTGCCGGCGATATGGTGGGCAATGGACTGTTCCTGTTCGGTGAAACGCATGGGTGACTCCTTCCGCTCAGGCGGCTTCGCTGGCCGTGGACAAGGGGACGCCTCGCAACGCGCCGATCCTGCGCCGCAGGTTCGCGACCATCCCGACGACGCCGCCGCGCAGCAGCATCACGCACGCTACGAACACCAAGCCATGGATGACGGTGACCCAGGCGCCGAGGTGCGCCACGAAGGTGTGCAGCGAAGTCAACGCCACCGCGCCCGCCACCGCGCCCCAGATCGAGCCAAAGCCGCCGATCAGCGCCATGAGCACCACGTCGACGGACGTCAGCCAGTGGACGTCGGCCAGCGAGGCGAACTGGAACACCAGTGCCTTGAGCGAACCGGCGAGGCCCGCCAGCGCGGCTGCCACGACGAACACGATGAACTTGTAATGGGTGGTGCGGTAGCCGAGCGAGGCTGCCCGGGGTTCGTTGTCGCGGATGGCCCGGAGCACGTGCCCGAAGGGCGACGAGACGACCCGGAAGATCAGCAACATGCCTGAGGCCACCACGGCCGCGACGAATGCGTACAGCGACATCTCGTTCTGCAGGTCCAGCACCCCGAGCAGGTGGCCGCGCGGCACTGCGCGGATGCCGTCCTCGCCGCCGGTGAATGGCGCCTGCAGGCAGATGAAGTAGACCAGCTGGGCCAGCGCCAGGGTGATCATGGCGAAGTAGATACCTTGGCGGCGGATGGACAGCGCGGCAAAGGCGACACCCAGCACGGTCGCCGCGCCCAGGCCGGCCAGCACCGCCAGCTCCGGGCCGACGTTCCAGGCCTTGGCCGCATGGGCTGTGATGTAGCTGCCGATGCCGAAGAACGCCGCATGGCCGAAGGACAGCATGCCGCCGTAACCGAACAGCAGGATGAACGAGGCCGCGAACAGCCCAGCGCACAGCACCTGCATCACGAACATCGGATAGAAGAAGAACGGCGCGGCCCCCAGCACCAGGGCGCTCGCCACGATCACCGCGGCCTGGCCGCGCCGGCCGAGCCGCACGGGCGCCGCCAGCTCGTCCTCGGTCGCCACCACCGGGGAGGCTCCCGACGCCTTGCCGAACAGGCCCGCCGGCTTGACCAGCAGCACCACCGCCATCAGCAGGAAGACGACTGTCGACGACGCCTCCGGGTACACCGCGCGGGTCAGCCCTTCCACGATGCCGACTGCGAAGCCGGTCAGGATCGAACCCAGGATGGAGCCCATTCCCCCGATGACCACCACCGCGAACACGGTGATGATGAGGTCCGTTCCCATCGCCGGACTGACCGAGTAGATCGGCGCGGCCAGCACGCCGCCCAGGGCGGCCAGCGCGACACCGAAGCCGTAGGCCAGAGTCAGCAGCAGGGGGACATTGATCCCGAAAGTTTCGACCGTGGCCGGGTTTTCGGTGGCGGCGCGCAGGTAGGCGCCGATGCGGGTCTTCTCGATCAGCAGCCAGGTTGCCAGGCAGACCACCAGCGAAATGCCCACCACCCAGGCCCGGTACAAAGGCAGGTACATGAAGCCCAGGTCTACGCCGCCCGCCAGCGCCGCCGGCGTGCCATACGGCAAGCCCGAGACGCCATACTTGCTGCGCAACACACCTTCGATGACCAGGGCAAGCCCCAGCGTCAGCAGCAGACCGTAGATGTGGTCGATGCCGCTCAGGCGCGACAGCAACAAGCGCTCGATAACGATCGCGAACAGGCCCACCACCAGGGGCGCGATGACGAGCGACCAGCCGTAGCCTAGGCCGAACTGGTTCAACAACCACCAGGCAACGAACGCGCCCAGCATGTACTGCGCGCCATGCACGAAATTGATGATGTTCAAGAGCCCGAAGATGATCGCGATGCCCAGCGACAGCAGGGCATAGAAGGAGCCGTTGATCATCCCGATCATCAGCTGGCCGAAGACGACATCGGCGGGGATGGTGAAGATGTTGATCATGTGGCGCCGGGCTCAGACGGAAAGGTAGGAGCGGAGCACGTCCGCATTCGGGCCGACGTCCGCGGCGGCGATCCGGTCGACCACGCGGCCGCGCTCCACGACGTAATGGCGGTCGGCCACGCTGGCGGCGAAGCCGAAGTTCTGTTCGACCAGCAGGATGGTGTAGCCACGCTGCTTGAGGGTGCGCACGGTGCGGGCGATGTGCTGGACGATCACCGGCGCCAAGCCTTCGGTGGGCTCGTCCAGCAGCAGCAGGCTCGCCCCGGTGGGCAGGATGCGGGCGATCGCGAGCATCTGCTGCTCGCCGCCGGACAGTTCCGTTCCGCCGTTGTCCAGGCGCTCCCGCAAGCGCGGGAACAGGTCCAATGTTTCGTCCATCGTCATGCCGCCGCCGCGGATGCGCGGCGGCAGC
This sequence comes from Ramlibacter sp., assembly GCA_028292105.1. Lineage (GTDB taxonomy): Bacteria > Pseudomonadota > Gammaproteobacteria > Burkholderiales > Burkholderiaceae_C > Ramlibacter. The sequence continues at coordinate 4,951 of JAQGMY010000238.1, read as the reverse complement.
TCCAGGTTCTCCCGCACCGTCAGCCGGCCGAAGATCGCCCGCTCCTCGGGACACAGCGCCAGGCCGAGCCGGGCGATCGCCCGGGTGCTCATGCGGATCGTCTGGCGGCCCTCGAAGGACACGGAGCCTGCGCGTTTTTCCAGCAGCCCCATCAGCGCGCGCAGCGTCGTCGTCTTGCCGGCGCCGTTGCGGCCCACCAGGGTGACCAGCTCGCCCGCGTTGACCTCGAAGTCCATGCCGTGCAGCGCCTGGGCGGCGCCGTACCAGCCCTCCAGCCCGCGCACGACCAGCTTGGGCTGGGCAGTTCCAGCCGCCCCGGGATCACGCATATCCTCCTCCGATGTAGGCTTCCACCACTTTGTCGTCCGCGGCCACGTCGGCGTAGCGGCCTTCCGCCAGCACCGACCCGCGCGCCAGCACGGTCACGCAATCGGACAGGGACGCCACCATGGGCAGGTTGTGTTCCACGATCAGGACGGTGCGACCGACCGCCACTGACCGGATCAGATCCGTGATGCGCTCCACGTCCTCCTGCCCCATCCCGGAGCTCGGCTCGTCGAGCAGCAGCAGCTCGGGGTCCAGCGCCAGCGTGGTCGCTATCTCCAGCGCGCGCCGGCGGCCATAGGGCAGGGCGCCGGCGGGCGCCTGCAGATGGTCCTGCAGGCCAACCATCCCGGCCAGCTTCTCCGCCTCCACCTCATACGCGCCCAGGGCACGGTCCGAGCGGTAGAAGTCGAAGCTGTCGCCCCGCTTGCGCTGCAGCGCCAAGCGGATGTTCTCTAGCACCGTCGCCCGGGCGAAGATCGAGCTGATCTGGAACGAACGCCCCAGTCCCAGTCGAGCCACTTCGGCCGGCGGCAGGCGCGTGATGTCGCGCTCCTTGTAGAAGATCCGGCCCCCGGTCGGCGCCAGGAAGCCCGTCAGCAGGTTGAAGCAGGTGGTCTTCCCCGCCCCATTGGGCCCGATCAACGCGTGGATGCTCCCGCGCCGGATGCGAAGCGAGACATCGTCCACCGCGCGCAAGCCGCGGAACTGCTTGCTCAGGCCCTCGGTCCTGAGGATCAGGCCCGCATCCACTGCGTTTTCCATGTGCCTGTCGTCGCTCAGCGCAGAGTGCAGCCGCCTTCGCCGGCCGGGCGGAAGGCGTCGGCACCCTTGACCACGCCGACCAGCTTGACGCGGTCGGCGGGTCCGCGCGATTCCGCGGCGCTCTTGACCTGCAGCAGGTACATGTCGTGCACGAAGCTGCCGTCAGCGCGCAGGACGCCGTTGGTGGCGAAGCCGTCGTTGACCGGGCCGCCTTCGCGGATGGCCTTGGCCACGGCGAGCGGCGCGTCGGTGCCGGCCTTCTGGACTGCCTGCAGGTAGGTGCGGGCGGCCGAATACGCGCCGGCCTGCAGCGGGCCCGGCGTTCGCTTCATCCGGGCCCCGAGGTCCGCTGAGAGCTTCTGCGTGGCGGGATTCAGCTCGGTGTACCAGGGCGCGATGTAGATAGCGCCGCCGGCGACGTCCTTGCCGACTGCGTCGATCACCCGCAGGTCCATGATCAGCGGCAGGATCTTGGCCTTGCCGGTGACGCCGAATTCCTTGAGCTGCTTGAGCGCGTTGTTCAAGTCGTTGCCAGCACTGGCAAGCACGACAACGTCGGCGCCGGAGGCACGCGCCTGCAGGATGAACGAGGAGAAGTCGGTCGCCCGCAGCGGGTGGCGGCTGGCACCAAGGACACGGCCGCCGCCTTGCTTGATCAGAGCGGTCATCTCGCTTTCCAGGGCGTGGCCGAAAGCGTAGTCCGCAGTGATGAAGAAGTAGCTCTTTCCCAGCTGCGGCAGCAGTTGCGAGATGCCCTTGGTGTAGGCGTAAGTGCTGTAGGTCCACTGCAGGCCGTAGGGCGAGCAGGCCTTCTCCGTCAGCACGGCGGCACCGGCGCCGCTGAACATGACCAGGCGTTGTGCCTCGCGCGCGACTTCCTGCACCGCCAGCGCGACGGTGGAGTTGGTCAGCCCGATGATCACGTCGACGTTCTCGCTTGTGTACCACTTCTTGGCGATCTGAATGCCGATGTCGGCCTTGTTCTGGTGGTCGGCCTGGACGAACTCGATGGTCTTGCCGTTGACCTTGCCGCCGAACTCCTCGATCGCCAGCTTCACGCCTTCCGCCGCGCCCTGACCGGCGTCGTCGGCATAGATGCCGGAGAAATCCTCCAGCAAGCCGATCTTCACCGTGTCGTTGCTCACCTGCGCGCCCGCGGGGGCCACGCACAGGACCATGGTTGCCGCGAGCGCGGCGAAGGAGCGTCGAATCATCATGTCCATGCCTCTTTCCTCAAGTACGCGGGGCGGTGCCCCATCAAGCCGGCAGGATTTCGAACAAGCCCGCGGCACCCATTCCGTAGCCGACGCACATGCTGACCACAGCCAGCCTGGCGCCGCGCCGGCGGCCCTCCAGCAGCGCGTGCAAGGTCATGCGCGCGCCGCTCATCCCGAAAGGGTGGCCGACCGCGATGGCGCCCCCGTTCACGTTCAGGCGATCGCCGGGGATGCCCAGCTGGTCGCGGCTGTAGACCACCTGCGAGGCGAAGGCCTCGTTGATTTCCCACAGGCCGATGTCCTGCACGCTCAAACGCTCCAGCGCCAGCAGCTTGCGAATCGCGGGCACCGGGCCCACGCCCATCTCGTCCGGCTCGCAGCCGACGACACAGAAGCGCCGGAACACGCCCAACGGCTTCATGCCGTGGCGCGCGGCGGCTGCGCCCGACATCACCAGCAGCGCCGCGGCGCCGTCGGAGAACTGCGAGGCATTGCCGGCCGTCACGCTGCCGCCTTCGCGCACCGGCTTCAACGCCTGCAGCGTCTCCAGCGTGGTCTCCGGACGGTTGCACTCGTCGCGATCGAGCAGCACCGTCTCCTGGCCGGCGACGCTGCCGTCCTTGTTCATGAGGTTCTTGCGCACCTCGATCGGCACGATCTCGCTCTCGAACAGCCGGTCCCGCTGGGCGCGCGCGGTCCGGCGCTGGCTCTCGAGGGCGTAAGCGTCCTGCGCTTCGCGCGAGACCGAGTAGCGCCTGGCGACCACTTCTGCGGTGTCCACCATCGGCAGCCCGGTGCCCGGCCGGTGCTCGAGCAGCCACGGGTCCTGCAGCATGTGCATGTTGCGATGCTGGTTCTGCACCAGCGAGATCGACTCGACGCCGCCGGCCAACACCGCATCGACGCCGTCGACCAGGATGCGATGCGCCGCCGACGCCACTGCCTGCAGGCCGGAGGAACAGAACCGGTTGATGGTGGCGCCGGCCACGGTCACCGGCAAGCCCGCGCGCAACGCCGCCAGACGGGCAACGTTGTCGCCGGTCGCGCCCTCCGGCATGCCGCAGCCGAGCAGCACGTCGTCGATGGACGCCGGGTCGATGCCGCTTGCGCTCACCACGTGCGAAATGACGTGCCCCGCCAGGGTGGCGCCGTGGGTCGCGTTGAGCGCCCCGCGGTAGGACTTGCCCAAGCCCGTGCGGGCTCCGGCCACGATGACTGCCTGATTCATGCTCACTCCGTTGCGATTGGAAATTCACCGACCGCCGCGATCGAGGCAGGCATGGCCGCCTCCCAGCGCGGCAAGGTGCAGGCGACGATGCGCTCCACCTCCGACCGGCCCAGGCTGTTCATCAGCGCGACGGGCGGCAGGCTGAATTGCAGGGCGCGTTGCGCGGCCAGGTCGATGTCGTGCGGCGGGATCCCTTCGGCAAGCATTCGCAGGCACGGCAGCAGCACGGCGCCGAGCAAGCGGTCGCGAATCGCGCCCTCCGTTTCGGTGGACAGGGGTTCGGCGGGCGGCTCCGCCTTGAACTGGCTTGCCTGGCCGGACACGATCGACGGCGCCAGCGCGGAACACGCGCCGCTGGCTGCCAGGGATCCCAGCGCGAAGCGCGATGTCTCCGGATTCATCAAGGCATTGATTGCGAGCGGTCCCATGCGGATGCCGAACGCCGCCTGCGCCACGGCTTCGACCTGGCCCGGCGTGCCCAGACCTTCGTCGACCAGGTGGACAGCCTCATTGACGAACGGCAGGTAGAACGCATTCACCACGAAGCCCGGCCGGTCGGAACAGCCGACGTACTGCTTCTTGAGGACGCCGGCGATTCGGATCGCGGCTTCCAGCGTCCGCGCATTGGTGCGGCTGGAGCGGATGATTTCCAGAAAGGGATTGCGGTGCGCGGGAAAGAAGAAGTGCAGGCCGGCGAAGCGCTCGGGCCGGGAAACCACGCCGGCCAGCGCTTCGATCGACAAGGTGCTCGTGTTGGAAAAGATCAGCGTGTCCGCGTCGACCGCGGTGGCCAGGCGGGCCAGCAGCGATTGCTTGGCCTGCAGGGATTCCGTGATGGCCTCGATGACCGCAGCGCACCCGGCGCTGGCCTGCTCCAGCGGCACCACGGCCAGCTTGCCGCTGGCGGCGACGTGGGGAATGCGCCTTTCGATCCGGCTAGCCGCCCGCGCGGCGCCTTCAGGGTCCAGGTCCGCCAGCTGGACCGACCAGCCTGCTTCCAGGAATGCGGTTGCTATGTCGGTTCCCATCACGCCCGCACCCACCACGGCAATCTTCGATGTCATCACTGCGTCGCCCTTGTGAATCAGATTCACAGCGACTGTAAATCTGATTCACGCTGCTGTAAATCCAATTTACAGCACTCCAGGGTAAACCCCGAAGCAGGCGGGGAGGCCCTTGGTTGCTAGACCAGGTTGCGCAACTCCCGCAAGGCCACCGACAGCATCGCCAGGTCGCTGCCCGGCGTGTCCTGCAGCTCCGCCAGCAGCCGGCGCGCACGTTCCAGCGCCTGGTGGTTGCCCTGCTCCCAGCGGTCCAGGATTTCCTTCGCCTGCCCTTCGTGGTGGCTGACGGCCTGCAGCGCGATCGATCGCTGCAAGTCCGTGACATCGTCGCTCAGCGCCAGCTTGGCCAGGCC
>JAQGMY010000181.1 GCA_028292105.1 Ramlibacter sp. | reverse complement strand
TGCCCGCCCCGGGGCTGCCGCTGGACGTGGACAGCGCCTCGCGGCAGTGATGTGGGAGCTCGAAGCCGGGCCCTTCCACGGCACGCACCGAGACGAGCGGCGCATACGCGAGCACGTCACCGAAGATCGTGGCGAAAGCGACGTCGGCGGCATCGCGCCCGGTGCCCAGGCGCAGAAAACCCATCGGGATGCCGGTGCCGGACGCGTCGAAGATGTACCAGCGATCGCCGAGGTAGACCTCGACGTAGGCATGGAAATCGGGCGGGCCCAGGTAAGCCGCGGCGCCATAGTCGGTGCCCGTGGCGATGCGCGCCGGGATGTTCAAAGCCCGGCACAGCGCGATCATCAGGTGGGTGAAGTCGCGGCAGACACCGACGCGCTCGATCAGCGTGTCGACGGCCGAGGTCGTGCCGGTCGTCGTGTTCGACGCGAAGGTCACCAGCTTCTGCACCCAATGCTGGATGGCCAGCACCCGGCTGTATCCAGGCACCAGCTGGCCGAACTCCTGGAACGCCAGCTTCAGCAGGCGGTCCGACTGGCAATAGCGGCTGGGGTACACATACTGCATCGCCTCCAGCGGCATCGAGCGGACCGGCACTTCCAGCAGGGTGTCTGGCTCGGACCGGTGGTGCACGATGTCCAGCGTGGCCCGGTAGGAAACCTTCAGCGGCCCGGGGCCCGCGTGCAAACGGGTGAAGACGGTGGCGGTGGCTGGATCGGTGGCGATTTCGGGTTGTGTGGGCTGGTCGATGACCAGCTGTTCCTGCACGACGCGCTGGTGATCGGTTTTCGCGGCGTGGATGTTGAACACGAAATCAGCGCCGTCCCAGCCCCTCACGTCATAGGAAAGGTCAACCTGGTATTCGAGACGGATCATGGCGACGTTATATCCCGACAGGAGCCCGCGCCGCGTAGGCAAGCCGCGCTCCGGCGATGCGACAGCCGCTCGTGCCGGGTGCCGACGCGGTCAGTCGCGCCCCGCACTCGGGAGCACCTCGATGGTCGAGTGCACCACCTCTTCGTGGATGGCGAGCCGGCGGCGGGCTTGCGCTGCGTCGAAACGCGGATCGCTACTGGCCACGGCCACGGCGCACGAATAAACGTTCTTGCCCACGCGCCATACGTGGAGGTCGACCACGCGCTCGGTCTCGCTCTCGATGACCTCGCGGATTTCCTGCACCACCGGGTGGTCCATCTCGCGATCGAGCAGGATCTTGCCGGTCTGCGCGATCAGGCCCTTGGCCCAGACGGCCACCAGCACGGCGCCGACGATCCCCATCAGCGGATCGAGCCAGGCCCAGCCCCAGAGCCAGCCGCCGACCAGCGCCAGGATGGCCAGCACCGAGGTCGCCGCGTCGGCCAGGACGTGGACATAGGCGGATCGCAGGTTGAGGTCGTGTCCCTGTCCGTGCGCCCCGTGCCCATGGTGGTGGCCGTGGCCATCTTCGTGGCCATGCCCATGCCCATGCGCATTGCCCAGGATGAAGGCACAAGCGAGGTTGACCACCAAACCCAGCGCGGCCACCACCAGCGCCTCCTTGTAGTGGATAGGCTGCGGCGCCAGGATCCGCTCCGCGGACCCGACCACCATCAGGGCCGCCACGCCGACAAGGAGGATGGCGCTGGCGAAGCCGGCCAGGATCTCGACCTTCCAGGTGCCGAAGGCAAAGCGCGGGTCGTCCGCGTAGCGCCGGGCGGTCGCGTAGGCGAAGGCGGAGAGCCCGATCGCGACCGTATGCGAGCTCATGTGCCAGCCGTCCGCCAGCAGGGCCATGGAGTTGAACCACCACCCGGCCGCGATCTCCGCGACCATCGCCACCGCCGTGATCCACATGACCAGGCGCGTGCCGCGCTCGGCGCCCTCGTCGGTCGCGTGGAAGGAGTGGCTGTGCGCCCGCGGGTTCCAGGCCGGCTCGTTTTCTGTTTTCATTTCCTCGACCACGCTGCAAGGGAGTGTCGGCCAACGGCCGGCGCCACGAAAAAAGCCCCTTGCGGGGCTTCTTGCGACGGTTTGGAACCGTGTCTTGGCGGAGAGGGCGGGACATTCCGCCAAAAGCCAAATTTTCCCTCTGTGAGAGGAGAACGGGAAGCATCCGTGGGGGAAAAACGTGGGGGAACTCGATACACTGATGTCTGTCCAACGGAGCCCGTAATGTCGCACATCGAGAAGCGCCGAAACCTATGGTACGCCACCCTGAAGGTCACTAATAAGGAGCTTCAGGCCAAGCTCGGGAAAACCAAATTCCTGCAGTCGCTGGGCACCCCGGACAAGCGCCGCGCCGAGGCCTTGGCCGCGCCCATCGTTTCGATGTGGAAGGCGCAGCTCCGAAAGGCCGCCGGGGACACCGATGCGGTGGTCGCCGAGTCCATGCGCCTGCGCCAGATCATTCAGGAGGCCGAGGACTCAGGGAATGAGGACGGAGCCTTCGCCGTGGCTTCCTTGGTCACCGACAAGGCCCGCGCGCTGGAGGTCACCGACGAGGCCGCCGCCGAGCGCTTCGCGGACATCGCCTTCGGCCGGAAGACGCCCTCCTCCGAGCACCTGGACGAGTGGAAGGGCTCCATCACGCACCTGGCGCAGAAGACACAGGACCAGATGGCGAAGGACGTCCAGCGGCTGGTGGACCGCTTTCCCATGCTGGAGGACATCACGCCAGCGGCTGCCCGTAGGTGGGTGAGCGAGCTGCAGAAGGCTGGCGCCCCGTCGTCGTCAGTCGAGCGGATGATTTCTTTCTGGCGCAGCTACTGGCGCTACTTGGCAGGGCCGGGGGTTGAGGCCGTGGCTGCGAACACTTTCCCCTTCAGCACCGAGTACGTCCAGAAGACGAAGAAGGCCCCCGAGGAGGAGCGCGCGCCCTTCCCTGCCGAGGAGGTGCCCAAGCTGTGGCGGGCCGCCGAGGAGCGCGGGGACCAAGTACTCGCCGACCTGATCAGGCTCGGGGCCTACACGGGGGCACGAATCGAGGAGTTGTGCTCGCTGAAGGTGACGGAGGTGAATGGCGTGTCGTTCAAGATCGCCGACGCCAAAACGGCGGCAGGCATTCGTGAGGTGCCGATTCACAGCGCGCTGAAGCCACTCATGGACCGCCTGAAGGCAGCGAGCACAGACGGCTACATTCTGTCGGGGCTGACCTTCAACAAGTACGAGGGCCGGTCTAACGCAATCGGCAAGCGCTTCGGCCGGCTGAAGGAGCGCCGGGGTTTCGGGCGAGCCCACGTCTTCCATTCACTGCGAGGAACGCTCGTCACCCTGCTGGAGGACGCTGGCGTGTCGGAGAACCTAGCAGCGGACATCGTGGGCCACGAGAAGCCCCGCATCACCTACGGGCTGTACTCGGGCGGGGCCTCGCTGGCGACCAAGGCGGCGGCGCTGGAGTTGGTGAAGTACCCCGGGCTGTAAGCCTGGAGTAGTCCCCCGTTTTGGGGATGTGCACAGCGGAGGCCAACTCGACAATCACGGCGCAGCCGAATTGGTTGCGCAAAAGGAAAAGAGAGAGACAACATGGCAGCAGTTGGAACAACCGCAAAGACAGGGGAATCATGCCCAGAAAGCGGCGTGTGGCAGTCTCAGGACACGCCGTCCACCACAGCGCCGATTGCGAAGGGGAACACCATGCCTCCGCACAATGGCAAGGCTGTGACCTGGAAGCTGATCAAGCTCGCCTAGTTCGGGGAGCGGCGATTCATGAAGGGGGCGGCTTTGTCGCCCCTTTTTGCTTTCTGGGCGGTGCCGGCGCGGGTCAGCAACAGTCCCCTCACCGCAACCATGCCGCTTCAGCAACGATGCTATCGAAACTGGAGCACCGAATGTATCACCAGTGGGCGCTATAGGAGAAGCGCCAATCGTCAGCTCTTCATTTTTTGACGATCATTCGTCCCGTGCCTGATGTTGGGCACGCAACAAGACGAACGAGAGAAGTACATGACGATCCGCGCAATTTGGTGGGCCCTGGACACGGCAGCCGCAGCAGGAATCAAGACGGCGGCGATGGTCGCGCCGCACCTTGAAGTGGACATCTTCCCCCATCGCAACTTCGCCGGGTGCCGAAAGTGGTGGCACCTCGACGCCTACCTCCTGCCCACGACCGGCACCGCATGGCGCGGGCTGTGCATCGCATTCGGTGGGTGGACCGTAGATGTCTGCTGGAAGGCGTCCACGGGCCTCGCTACGTGACGCCAGAGCAGGACCGCTACGTAGCTGACCTGACGCGCCAGCTGCAGGAGGCGCATAGCGGCCACCAGCCGCTCACTCCCTCCGTGCTGCGGCACGCCCGCGAGACCATACGGTCGGCCGACAGCGGGCGGATGGAGCTCACGGAGGCCGAGCAGGAGCGCCTGGACTCGCTCTACGGGCTCGTGCAATGGGGGCAGATTGCGTTGCCGCTGCAGCGCATCGACCCGGCCATCTTCGCCAAGCAACGGCGCGCCCGCCGAGGGGGCGACGCTGGTGCTGCCCCGTTATCGGGCTGGGGTGACTGAGCTCACCCGAACCACTGGACCCGCGCCAAGAGCTCCATGCACAGTTCGAGCAACTGAGCGGCGGTTAACAACAGATCGAAAAAGGCATGCGCTCTGGACATCAGTTTGGCTCCTGAAATCCGAGAGTGGAGCGTCACGACTGGACGCAGTCCACTTCCGGGAGGGCAAACGCCCTACTGCGAGTTGAACCGCGCGAAGCACCACCAGCGCCGGAAAGTCACTCAAGCCCTCCACCATGAGGAGGCAGGCGAACTGCGGCAGGCGGAGAATCTACACGGGCCACCCTCCTCCCTGATCGGCCCGGAGTACCTTTGAGGCCACCGCGTGCGGCCTTCCTTTTGCCCTGTCGACCACAGCGCCACCGGTCGCATGCGATACGCTACGCCAGCAACCCGGAGGACAACGTGTTCAAGGTGAATCTCTCGATGTACCTGTGGGACAGCTACTCGCTTGACTCCTCTACGCAGCGGGCGGTCCTGTACCGCCATGACCTAGAGCTGCCGTTTGTGCCTGCGGCGGGGCTCGAACTGCAGTTCCCTTTGGAGCGCCCCCGGCGCCTCAAGA
>JAQGMY010000151.1 GCA_028292105.1 Ramlibacter sp. | reverse complement strand
GCATGGCGCATTTCGTGAGCCATTTCAGCCAGCTCCTGCTGCCGCCGCTGTTCCCCTGGCTCAAGGACGCGCTGAACGCCACGTACACGGAGCTCGGCTTCCTGATGACGATCTTCTTCGTCGTGTCGTGCGCGGTGCAGACGGCCTCGGGCTTCCTGGTCGACCGGCTCGGCCCGCGGCCGGTGATCTTCACCGGGCTGGCACTGATAGCGACCGGCGCATTCGGCTTCGCGGCCAGTCCCAGCTACTGGTCCATGGCCTTTTTCTCCATCGTCACGGGCCTGGGCAACGGGGTCTTCCACCCCGCCAACTACACCTTGCTGAACCGAAAGGTCAGTGGCCCTCGCCTGGGCCATGCCTACAGCGTGCATGGCCTGACCGGCAGCCTGGGCTGGGCGGCCGCGCCGGCGCTGGTGGTGCCGCTCGCGCTCGCCTTCAGCTGGCGGGTCGGCCTCGCGGCCGCCGGCTGCGTGCCGCTGGTGGTGCTCGCCGTCCTGCTGTGGAAGCGCTCCACGCTGGACCTGGCGCCGGTGGTGAAACCCGCCACCGACGGTCGCTCGCCGCCGCCGGAAGGCAGCTTCGAATTCCTGCGGATCCCGGCCGTGTGGGTCTGTTTCGGCTTCTTCTTCATCTACGCGATCGTGCTGAGCGTGGTGCAGGCCTTCGCGCCGGAAGCGGCGCGCCAGTTGCACGGCGTGCCGGTTCACGTGGCGGCGGCCTGCCTGACGATCTACATGGTCTGCAGCGCGGGAGGCATGATCGTCGGCGGTTTCCTGGCGGTGGACCCGGCACGCTGCGAGCGCGTCGTCGGGGCCGGCTTCGCCCTGGCGGCGGGGATGGCGCTGGTCATCGGCCTGGGCAACGTGCCGGCCATGCTGGTGCCGGTGCTGTTCGGTGCCATGGGACTGGCCACCGGGATGGCCGGGCCTTCGCGCGACATGCTCGTGAAACGTTCCACACCCGAGAACGCGACCGGCCGTGTCTTCGGCGTGGTGTATTCCGGCCTGGACATCGGGCAGGCATTCGCGCCGCTCGTGTTCGGGGCCCTGATGGACCGCCACAATTACCGCGGCGTCTGGCTCGGACTGGTGCTGGTCCAGTCGCTGCTGATCCTCAGCGCCTTCAACGTGCGGCGCGCCCGCCGCACGAGCTACGCACCCGCCTGAAGCTGCGGCCCCGGCTGGGCGCCGTTACACGCGCGCGGTATCCTGTGTCCATGTATGCCGCGTATTACGGGCTGAAGCAGGAGCCATTCTCGATCGCGCCGGACCCCCGCCTGCTGTTCATGAGCGAACAGCATCGCGAGGCACTGGCGCACCTGCTGTATGGGGTGCAAGGCGGCGGCGGCTTCGTGCTGCTGACGGGCGAGATCGGCACCGGCAAGACGACCGTCTGCCGGTCCTTCCTGGAGCAGGTGCCGGAGCACTGCAACCTCGCCTACATCTTCAATCCCAAGCTGACGGTGCTGGAGCTGCTGGAGACCGTCTGCCACGAGTTCGGGGTGCCGGTCCAGCCGCCGGCGCAGCGGGCCGCCACCGTCAAGGACTACCTCGATCCCCTGAACGCTTTCCTGCTGCAGGCGCATGCCGCCGGCCGCAACAACGTGCTGGTGATCGATGAGGCGCAGAACCTCGAGGCCGAGGTGCTGGAGCAGCTGCGGCTGCTGACCAACCTGGAAACCGCGGAGCGCAAGCTGCTGCAGATCATCCTGATCGGCCAGCCGGAGCTGCGCGCGATCGTGGCGCGCCCGGAGCTGGAGCAGCTGGCGCAACGGGTGATCGCGCGCTATCACCTCAAGGCGCTGGGCGAGCGCGAGACCGGGCAGTACGTGCGCCATCGGCTGGAGGTCTGCGGGCTGGAGCGGCCCTTGCCCTTCGACCGCGCCGCGCTGCGCCGGGTGCACGCGCTGTCCGGCGGCGTGCCGCGCCGCATCAACCTGCTGTGCGACCGCGCCCTGCTGGGAGCCTATGCGAACGGCGACGGCCTGGTGACGGGCGCCATCGTCGGCCGGGCCGCCGCGGAAGTCTTTCCGCAGCGCAGTCGTCCGGCCAAGGCGTGGCGCCGCACGGCTTTCGCGGGCGTCGCCGGGCTGGTCGTCGGCGCCGGCTTGCTGGCGGCCGCGACACGCGTGGGCGGGCCCGCGGTCGTGGCGACACCCGTCGTCTTGCAGCAGCCGCCGCGCGCCGCGCCCCCAGCAACGCCGGCCGCGGCGCCGGTCCAGGTGAAGGCAGCGGTCGCGGCACCGGTGGCCGCAGCGCCGGCCTTGCGCGTCCTGGCCACCTCGCCCTCCTTGTTGAGTGACGAGGACGAGGCGTGGCGTGAGCTGGCGCAGTCCTGGAAGCTGCCGCTGGCCCCGGGGGCGGAGCCCTGTGCGGCGCTGGCCCGCGAGCAGGTCCATTGCTTCACCAAGACACTGAACCTCTCGCTGATCCGCCAGCTGGCGCGGCCCGGCATCGTGACGCTGGACGCGCAGAGCGGAAAACCTTCGTACGCCATCCTCGCTGCCGTGACGGACCAGACCGCAACGCTGCGCGCCGCCGGCACTGAGCAGACCGTGACGCTGGCGGCGCTCGCCCAACGCTGGCAGGGCGAGTTCAGCACCCTGTGGCGCGCACCCGAGGGCTACCGCGGCGACCGTGTCAATGACGGCGGCGGCGGCCCTGGCATCGACTGGGTGGCCCTGCAACTCGCCGCGGTCAAGGGCGTCGAGCCGCCCAGCGGCAAGTCGGTGCTGGACACCGCCCTCAAGGCGCAAGTGCGGTCTTTCCAGCTGGCGCAGGGCCTGCCGGCGGACGGCCGCCCCGGTCCCCTGACCTTCATGCAACTGAATCGCGCAACCGGCGTCCAAGAGCCGCGGCTGCGCACCGAACCCTGAGCCGGACCCATGTCGTACATCCTCGATGCGTTGCGCAAGGCCGATGCCGAACGCGAGCGCGATCCCGCCCGGGGCATCCATGCCCAGCCGGCTGCCGGCGCGCCTGCGCCGGTCCGGTCCGCCGTCCCCCGCTGGACCATTGCTGCGGCCGTCGTGGCCGGCGTCGCGCTGGCTTCCTGGGGCATGCTGGGCCAGGACTTGCCCGCCGCGGACGCCCGCCCGCCGCGCGTGGCTGCACCCGTGGCTCCTGCGGCTTCGATCGCGGTCATTCCAGCCCCGGCGCCGGCCGTGGTTCCCGTGGCGGTGGCGGTGCTGCCTGCCGCGCCGCTACCCGTGTCCAAGGCGACCGTCGCCGCCGCTGAACGTCCCGCCGCCAAGCCCGCTGCCGCCGTCGCGGCGACGGCGGCAACTGCAGCCGTGCTGAAGGCGCCGGCCCCCGGGCCTGCCGCCAGTACAGCCCCTGCCGGCCCCCCCGCAGGCGATCGCGTGCTGGCCGTGACGGAGCTGCCGGCCGACGTGCAGCGCGACCTGCCCAAGCTGGCGATCTCCGGAGGCGTGCATTCCGAGAACGCGTCCCAGCGGATGCTGATCGTGGGCGGCCAGGTCATGGCCGAGGGTGCCGAGCTCGCACCCGGCGTGGTGCTGGAGCAGATCCGCGCCAAGAGCGCGGTGCTGCGCTTTCGCGGCTTGCGCTACAGCGTCGCCTACTGAGGCTGGCGGCGGCGGCAAGCGCGGGGGCAGTCAGCCCGCTGGCGCCGCCCACGACGGCCGGAAATGGCCAGCGCCTGAGAACGCCATTCGTTACCCTTCTTGCCTGCTGGGATACCCATGTAAGACCGCTGCTGCGTAGCATCGGCACCTCTCCCTTTTTCGCTCGTTCATCCTCAGAGGATCCCCCGATGGCATTGCAATCTCCCTTCTTCAACAACAACGGCAAGCGGGACGACAACACCGTGCCGCGCGGCGCCGTGACGCCCAACGCAGCAGCCGCGTCCGCGACCGGCGTCTCCCACGGCCTCTCCCACGGCCTGCACACCGCCGCGCCCGTCGCTGCCCAACCCGCCGCGGCCCCGGTGGCGAAGGAAGGCGAAAGCAAGCTGACCGTCGGCCCCAATATCAAGCTCAAGGGAGTGGAGATCACCGACTGCGACACGCTCGTGGTGGAAGGGTCGGTCGAAGCGACGATGGACTCGCGCGTGATCCAGATCTCCGAACGCGGCGCCTTCAAGGGCTCCGCCGAGATCGACGTCGCGGAAATCCGCGGCCTGTTCGAGGGCAACCTGACCGTGCGCCAGAAACTGGTGATCTATTCGACCGGCAAGGTCACCGGCCGCGTGCGCTACGGCAAGCTGGTGGTGGAAGAGGGCGGCCAGCTCTCCGGTGAGATCGAATCGGGTACGGCCAACCTGGCATCGTCGCGCGGCGCCGCGGCGCCCGTGCTGCAAAAGGTCGAGTGAAGCCGCTCGCGTCCCGGCGCCAGGCCGGGATGCGCTGACGGCTCAAACGGCTGTCTTGTGCCGCGCGATGCAGGTGTCCAGCACCTCTTCGTGCGGCTTGCCCCACCAGTTGCCGGTGGAGAAGATTTCCACCTCGCTGAAGCCCGCGAAGCCCTGCGCTTCGACCCAGTTGCGGATGCGCGGGATGTCGATCACCCCGTCGCCCATCATCCCGCGGTCGTTCAACAGGTCCGTCGTCGGCGTGAGCCAGTCACAGACGTGGAAGGCGAGCAGCCGGTCCTGGCCCGCTCGTTCGATCTGCTGCTGCAGCTTCGGGTCCCACCACGTGTGATAAACGTCGACCGCCACCCCCAGCGCCCCGGTGCGGGAGGGATCGAGCACATCGCAGAGATCCAGCGCGTGTTCCAGCGTATTCACGCAGGCCCGGTCAGCCGCCGTCATCGGGTGCAGGGGCTCGATCGCCAGCGGCATGCCGGCCTGCCGCGAATGTTCCAGCAGCTGTTCGATGCCGTCGCGCACCTGCGACCGTGCCAGCCCGATGTCCTTGTGCGCTGCCTTCCCCTGGAGCGCCCCTGGCAGGCTGCCGACCACCAGCACCAGGCAGGGCGCACGCAGCTCCACCGCTTCGTCGACGGCGCGGCGGTTGTCGTCCAGGGCCGCCTTCAGTCCGGCGGCGTCGGTGGCGGTGAACATGCCGCCGCGGCAGTAGCCGGACAGCTTCAGGTCGTGCGTTCGCACCAGCTGCGAAATCTTCGCCAGCCCGGCTGCCTGCACCTGGTCGCGCCAGGGCGAGATGGCGCGGATGCCGCGCCGCACGCAGGCTTCGATGATGTCCGGCAGCGGCAGTTCTGCCCCGCGGCTCTTGCGCACCGTCGCAGTGTTGATCGAGAGCCACTCGTGGCCGGTCGAAAAGTCCCTCATGGCCGGTGCTTCACTCGACGCCGTGCAGTGCCGCCACCGTCTTCATGCGCCGCAGCGCCAGCTCGGGCTGCTCCAGCAGGTTGGCCGCATCGGCCAGCCGGAACAGCTCCGCCAGGTGCGGCAGGCTGCGGGTGCTTTGCTGGCCGCCGACCATCGTGAAATGGTTCTGGTGGCCGTTCAGGTAAGCCATGAAGACGACGCCGGTCTTGTAGAAGCGGGTGGGCGCCGCGAAGATGTGGCGCGACAGGGGCACGGTCGGGCCGAGGATGGCGTGGAAGCGATCGATGTTGCCTTGCGCGAGCGCGCCCAGCGCCGCGCTCGCGGCCGGCGCGATAGCGTCGAAGATGCCCAGCAGCGCGTCGCTCTTGCCGTGCCCGGGCTCGCGGCCGAACGCATCGCCGCCGATCAGTTCGGCATAGTTGAAGTCGTCGCCCGTGTACATGCGCACGCCGGCCGGCAGCCGCCGCCGCATGGCGATCTCCTTGTGCTTGTCGAGCAGCGAGATCTTGATGCCATCGACCTTGGCGGGATGCGCGGCGATGATGCCCAGCGCCGTTTCCATCGCCGCATCGACATCCCTGGTGCCCCAGTAGCCTGCCAGCGCCGGGTCGCACATGTCGCCCAGCCAGTGCAGCACCACCGGCTGCCTGGCCTGCGACAGGATGCGGTCGTAGACGCGTTCGTAATCGGCCGGGCCTTTCGCGACGCGGGCCAGCGCGCGGCTCGCCATCACGACCAGCTTGCCGCCGAGCTTCTCGATGGCCGCCATCTGTTCCTCGTAGGCGCGGATCACGTCGTCGACCGAACGCGCATCTTCCGGGGCGAGGTGGTCCGTGCCGCAACCCGAAGCGACGAGTGCGCCAGGCACATCGCGCGCCGCGTCGACCGATCGACGGATCAGCTCCAGCGAGGTCGGCCAGTCCATGCCCATGCCGCGCTGCGCCGTGTCCATGGCTTCCGCGACGCCCAGCCCCAGCGACCAGAGGTGCTGGCGGTAAGCGATGGTCGCGTCCCAGTCGACTGCGCATTGCAGCCAGGGATCGATCGCGGCGCGCGGGTCGGCCACCACGTGCGCCGCCGAGTACGCGATGCGGTTGAAGGCCACGCCACGGGCGGGCTGCGCCGGCGGGGTGCCGCGCAGCGTGTAGTTCTCCAGCGCGCCGGCCGCAGTGGGAAGCTTGAGGGTCAGGGCCATGGTGTCGTTCCTCGAGGCGTCAGAACTGCAGCGGCGGCACGTCGACGAAGCGGCGCTGCTTCCAGCTGTCCAGCGCGGCCTCCACCAGCTGCACGCCCTTGGCGCCTTCCGGCAAGGTCCAGGAGTAGGGCGCGTCTTCCACCACGTGGCGGATGAAGTGCTCCCACTGGATCTTGAAGCCGTTGTCGTAGAACTCCGTGTCCGGGACTTCCTGCCACTGCTCGCCGAAGTTCATGGTGTTCTTGACGTCGGGGTTCCACACCGGGCGCGGCGTCGCCACCCGGCTCTGCGCCTTGCAGCCCGTGAGCGTCGCCACGGCGGAGCCGTGGGTGCCGTCGACGTGGAAGGTGACCAGGTCGTCGCGGTTCACGCGGGTCGCCCATGACATGTTCAGTTGCGCGATGATCGGCTCACCATCGTGGCCGACCAGTTCGGCGATCGCGTAAGCAGCGTCGTCGGCCGTCGCGGTGTAGGGCTTGCCGGCTTCGTCCCAGCGCTGCGGGATGTGCGTTGCGCCCAGGCAGGAGATCGACTTGACCTGGCCGAACAGGTTGTCCAGCACGTAGCGCCAGTGGCACATCATGTCCAGGATCATCCCGCCGCCGTCTTCGCTGCGGTAGTTCCAGCTGGGGCGCTGGATCGGCTGCAGGTCACCCTCGAACACCCAGTAGCCGAACTCCAGCCGCAGCGACAGCATGCGGCCGAAGAAGCCCGAGCGGCGCAGCATGTCGAGCTTGCGCAGGCCCGGCAGGAACAGCTTGTCCTGCACTGCGCCGTGCTTCAGGCCGGACTTCTGCGCCGTCTTGGCGATGTCCATGGCCTCGGCCAGCGTGGTGGCGATCGGCTTTTCGCAGTACACGTGCTTGCCGGCGCGCAGCGCCTTGGCCAGCAAGGTCGGCCGCATCTGGGTCGTGCCGGCGTCGAAGAACACCGTGTCGGCCTGGTTCTCCAGCGCGCGGTCGAGGTCGGTGCCCCAGCGCTCGATCTTGTGGGCGCGGGCCAGCGCCTCGATCTTGTCGGCGTTGCGGCCGATCAGGATCGGGTCCGGCATCACCTTGTCGCCGTTCGAGAGCGTCACGCCGCCCTGGTTGCGGATCGCCACGATGGAGCGGATCAGGTGCTGGTTCATGCCCATGCGTCCGGTGACGCCGTGCATGATGATTCCGAGACGCTGGATGGCCATGAGTCTTCCCCTTACTGCTTGTGCACTTCGAGGCCGGCGGCCTTCACCAGCACGGCGTTGCTCTTGATCTCCTCGCGGACGTAGGCGTCGAACTGCTCGGGCCGCAAGGTCCAGGCGTCGGCACCCAGGGCCAGGAAGCGTTCCTTGACCTCGGGGGTGGCGAGCGCCTTCACCACTTCGGCCTGCAGGCGGTCGACGATGTCCTTGGGCGTCTTGGCAGGCGCGAACATGCCGATCCAGAAGTTGAATTCGGAGCCGGGCACGCCGGCTTCGGCGGTGGTGGGCACATCGGGGAGGGCGGCGGCGCGGCGCGGCGAGCCCACCGCCAGCGGCACCAGCTGGCCATTGCGGATCTGGCCGATCACCGGCGCGATCGGCGAGAAGTAGTAGTCGACCCGGCCGGCCACCACTTCGGTCACCGCCTCGGCGGAGCCCTTGAAGGGGATGTTCTGCGCGTCGATCTTCGCGGCGAGCTTGAACTTCTCCGCGTTGAGGTGCGTGGCGCTGCCCTGGCCGGCGGAGGCGAAATTCATGCTGCCGGGCTTGGCGCGGGCGGCCGTCAGCAGCTCGCGCAAGGTCTTGATGTTCTTGGTCGGCGAGATCACCAGCACGTTCGGCGTCGAGGAGATCGGGGTGACCGGGGTGAAGTCAGCGATCGTGTCGAAGGGCAGCTTGGCGAAGGTGTGCGGGCTGACCGTGTGCGAGGACGAGTGGATCATGATCGTGTAGCCGTCCGGCGCGGCACTGGCGACCTGCGCCTGGCCGATGGTGCCGCTGGCCCCGCCCTTGTTGTCGATCACCAGCGTCTGGCCCATGCTCTGGCCCATCTTGTCGGCGATGGCGCGGGCAATGATGTCGGTGGTGCTGCCCGCGGCGAAGGGCACGATCACGCGGATCGGCTTGCTGGGATAAGCGGACTGGGCGGCGGCGGCGAAGGGCAGCGCCAGCGCCAGGGTGGCGATGGCGGCGGAACGGCGGGTGAACGTCATGGTCTTGTCTCCAGGTTCAGGTTGTTAATTCACTGATTGGTTAATTATAGGCAGGCCGGCGGCGCATGCAAGCCCGCGCGCGCGGGCGCGATCAGTCGTGCAGGAGGTAGCCGAGGATCACCTCGGTCATGTGCGACAGCCGTTCGCTGCGCGCTTTCGCGGCGAGCAGGTCCCGCCCGAAGATCGCCGACAGGGTGTGGCTGTTGGACAGGTAGAAGTAGGAGAGCCCGGCGATGGACACGTAGAGCTGCACCGGGTCGACCCCGCCGCGGAAGGTGCCCTCGCGGCGGCCGCGCTCCAGCACTGTCGCCAGGGTTTCGATCACGGGGGAGTTGAGCTCGCGCGCCCGCTTGGACTCCGCCAGGTGGCGGGCCCGATGCAGGTTGGCGCTGTTCAACAAGGTCAGGAACTCGGGGTGGGCCAGGTAGTAGTCCCAGGTGAATTCGACCAGCCGGCGCACCGCCGTCGCCGGTTCGAGCTCCGTCAGCCGCAGCTGCATTTCCTGCTCGCGGATGTCGCGATAGGCCTGCTCCAGCACCGACTGGAACAGCTTTTCCTTGTCGTCGAAGTAGTAGTAGATCAGCCGCTTGTTGAGCCCGGCGCGCTCGGCGATGCGGTCCATGCGCGCGCCACCCAGCCCGAACTCGGCGAATTCGTCCCGGGCGGCGGCTAAGATGGTGCTCTGCGAGCGGTCGGCATCGCGCAGGCGCTCCTCGTGGGCAGGGCTTGGTTCTCGGGCCATGTCTGATAATTCACGTTTCAGTTAATTAAGTCAAGCGCCATGACCCAGGACACCCAGCAGCTCGCCGGCCACCTCATCGTCGAATGCCTGGTCGCGCAGGGCGTCAGCCACGCGTTCGGCGTTCCCGGAGAGAGCTACCTCGCCGTCCTCGACGGCTTCCACAAGTACCGCGATCAGATCCGCTTCGTGACCAACCGCCAGGAGGGCGGCGCCGCGTACATGGCGGAGGCGGTGGGCAAGATGACCAACCGCCCCGGCATCTGCTTCGTCACCCGCGGGCCGGGCGCCACCAACGCGTCGATCGGCGTGCATACGGCGTTCCAGGATTCGACGCCGATGGTGCTGTTCGTCGGCGATGTCGCCAGCGACCAGCGCGATCGCGAGGCCTTCCAGGAGGTCGACTACGGCAGCTTCCTCGGGCCCAGCACCAAGGGCATGGCCAAGCGGGTCGAACGCATCGACGATGCGGACCGCATCCCCGAATACGTCGCCCGCGCGTTCGCCACGGCCATGAACGGCCGGCCCGGTCCGGTCGTCCTCGTGTTGCCAGAAGACATGCTGACCAGGCCGACTTCGGCACGGCCGGTGCCGCGGGTGGAAGCGGTGGAAGCCTGGAGCGATCCCGGCGCGCTGCGCACGCTGCGCGAGATGCTGCTGGCTTCGAAGAAGCCGGTGGTGATCGCCGGCGGTGGCGGCTGGACGCCGCAGGCCGCGCAGGCGCTGCAGCGCTTTGCCGAGAACTGGAAGCTGCCGGTGGGCAACGCCTTCCGCTTCCAGGACTGCTTCGACAACCACCATCCGCTCTATGCCGGCGACGTCGGCATCGGCATCAATCCCAAGCTCGCAGCGCGCATCAAGGAAAGCGACCTGATCGTCGCGATCGGGCCGCGCCTGGGCGAGATGACAACCGGCGGCTACACGCTGCTGACCCCGCCCAAGGCGAAGCAGAAGCTGGTGCACATCCACGCCAGCGCCGAGGAACTGAACCGCGTCTACATGGCGGACCTGGCGATCAACGCCACCATGAATGCCGCGGCGCGTTCGCTCGAGGTGCTGACGGCGCCGCCGGAACTGCCGTGGGGCGAGGGCTGGGCCGAGTCCGCCAACGCGGACTACCTGGGCAACCTGGTGCCGCAGCAACTGCCCGGGAGCATCGACATGCCGGCCATCGTCGCGTCGCTGCAGAAGCACCTGCCGGAAGACGCGGTGCTGACGAACGGCGCGGGCAACTTCGCCTCGTGGACGCACCGCTTCTTTCGCCACCATGGACTGGCGAAAGGGCACAAGACGCAGCTGGCGCCGACCTCGGGGGCGATGGGCTACGGCGTGCCGGCCGGGATCGCGGCCAACATCGTGTCGGGCCGGATCGCGCTGACCATGGCCGGCGACGGCGACTTCCTGATGAATGGGCAGGAGCTGGCAACCGCATCGCAGCACGGCGCCCGCTCGATCATCGTGCTGCTGAACAACGGCATGTACGGCACCATCCGCATGCACCAGGAGCGCGACTATCCGGAGCATGTGCAGGGCACCCAGCTCTCCAACCCCGACTTCGTGGGCCTGGCCAAGGCCTATGGCTACGAGGGCGTGCGCATCACCCGCACCGAGGAGTTCGAGCCGGCATTGCTGGCCGCCCTGGAGCGCAACAAGGGCACCCTGATCGAGGTGATGCTGGACCCGGAGGTGATCACCACGCGTGGCACGCTCAGCGGGATCCGCAATGCGGCGCTGAAGAAGGGCTGACAGCGGGCGCGCCATGAAAAAGGCCGGCGTCAGCCGGCCTTTCGTGCATCGGGAGATGCGCGATTTACTTGACGTGCTTGCCGATCAGGCCAGCCATCTCGAACATCGACACCTGGGACTTGCCGAACAGAGCCTTCAGCTTGTCGTCACCGTTCACCATGCGCTTGTTCTGCTGGTCTTGCAGCTTGTTCTTCTTGATGTAGGCCCACAGCTTGCTGACGATCTCGGTGCGCGGCAGGGGAGCCGAACCGACGACGGCGGACAACGATGCGTCCGGGGTCAGGGGCTTCATGAAGGCGGCGTTCGGGGTGCGCTTCTTCGCGGGAGCGGCCTTCTTCGCAGCGGCCTTCTTCGCGGGAGCAGCAGCCTTCTTCGCCGCCGGAGCTGCCTTCTTGGCAGCAGCCTTCTTCGCCGGAGCCGCGGCCTTCTTGGCCGGAGCCGCCTTCTTGGCTGCCGGCGCCTTCTTCGCCGCAACCTTCTTCGCCGGAGCGGCGGCCTTCTTCGCGGGCGCCTTCTTCGCCGCAGCTTTTTTCGCAGTTGCCATGATTGAATTTCCTTCTAGAAGTTGATGAGAACCACCAGTGGAAAACTGCCCTCGCACTGGCATTGCGGATGCTAATGGAGAACAAGGGCTCATGAAAGCGGAAACAGGGCTTTTTCGCTGGGAGATGTTGCTTTTTCATCCCCGCGCGGAAGCCGTTTTCCCTCTGAAGATCAGGAAAACGCGGCGAGGATCAAGCCGCAGTCGTTCCACTCGGCCCCCGCCGAGCGCGTCTCCCGCGACCAGAACGCCAAGTGCGAGTGCGATCACCGGGTTCACGAAGGCGTAGCTGGTGGCCAGCGAAGGGCTCGCGGGGGCCAGCAGGTGCAGCCAGGCGCTGAATGCGAGCAGCGATCCGGACACGAGGAGACGGGTCCACGCTGCCGCTGCGAGCGGCTCCACCTGGGCCCCTCCATTGCTCACGCAGTGCGAGAGAAACGGCCATCAACACCGCGCCACCGCACAACTTTTCGCTGGCGAACATGAACGCGGCCACCAGGCCGCCGCCGCCGCCGGGCCACAGCGCCCCTGCCATCAGCAGTGCTCCCGCCACGAGGAAGCGCGTGCCCATCTGGAAGCACGAGCGAAGCTGATCAAGGCCAGGCGGGTCGCCGGGCAGGTGGAGCCCCAGGCCAGGCGGGCATCCAGCTTGCGCGGGACGGCTCTTCCATGGATCATTCAAGGTCGCTGGCCATATCGGCCTTGGATTTGAATGTCAAAGGCCATGTCCACCGAAGTTCCCGAACTCGACGCTTACGACGCCCGCATCCTGGCGGAGCTCCAGCGGGATGCCCGCGTCTCCATGGCGGAACTCGGGCGGCAGGTGCAGCTGTCGCAGCCGGCGGTGACCGAGCGGGTGCGCAAGCTGGAGATGGCCGGCTTCATCAAGGGCTACCGCGCCGTGGTCGATTACCAGCGCCTGGGCTATGGCATTCGCGCCCTGGTGCGGGTCGGCCGGGTGGAGTACGGACGCGTGGTCAAGCTGATCGAGCAGACGCCCGAGGTGGTGAACGCGTTCAACGTGGCGGGCGAGGACAGCTGGATCCTGGAGATCGCCGTGATCGATGTGGAGCACCTGGACGCGGTGGTCACCAGGTTCTGCCTGGTGGCGGAGACTTCGACTTCGATCGTGCTGAACATGCCGCGCGAGAACGCAGCGGTGCTGCCGGCGCGGCGCGAGAACATCCGCCCGGCGATCAAGAAGGTGACCGGGCGCTAGGCGTCGCCGGCGCCGCGCCCGGTCATCCCCGCGCAGGCGGGGATCCATGCGTCACTCCCGCGCAGGCAGGGATCCATGCGTCACCCTCGCGCAGCCGGGGATCCATGCGTCACCTTCGGGCGGGCAGCGTCGCGAGTACGACGCCCGCCAGCGCCGAAGCAAACGCCACCAGCTGCAGCCCGCCCAGGGGCTCCCCCAGCACCAGCACGCCGACCAGGGCCGCCGACACCGGCAGCAGCGCCGTGAAGACTCCCGCCTGCGCCGCCGGGACGACCTTCAGCCCCGTCATCCACAACCAGACCGTCCAGATGCTGGCCGCCAGCGCATAGAACACCAGCAGCAGCCAGGAGCCGGTGGGGACCCGGGCGAAGTCGAAGTGCAGCGCGGTGTACAGCCCGAAGGGCGTCACCAGGGCGAAGCCCCACAGGTTGATCAGGGCCGTGATGCGCTTGGGTCCCAGCGTCCCGGTCAATGCCTTGCCGATCACCGCATACGCTGCTTCGCAGAGCACGGCGCCGAACACCAGCAGGTTGCCGAGCCACGCCAGGTCGCTGCCGGCGCCGGCCTGCGGCTGCGGCCGCGCGAGGGCGAGCAGGCCGATGCCGACGCCAGCGCAGGCAATCGCCGCCTGCGTGCGCCCGGAGATCCGCTCGCGCAGGAAGATGCGGCTCAGGACGGCGACGGCGGCCGGGATCGACGCCATGATCACGCCAGCCGACACGGCGCTGGTCAGGCTCACGCCATAGAGCATGCACAGCGAGAACAGGAAGTTGCCGAGGAAGGATTCGAGGAACAGCAGCCGCCTGGTGCGGCCGGTCAGGGGCGCTTCGCCGGCGGGCCGCTTGAGCCAGTGCAGCATCGCCAGGCCACCGATCCCGAACCGCAGCCACGCCAGCAGCAGCACCGGGATGGCTGCGACCAGCGGCTTGGAAAGGGCCACGTAGCTGCCCACCAACGACATGCTCAGTGCGAGGCACACGTAGGCCACGGGCTTGCTCGGTGTGAAGCTCATCGACAATCCGGGCAGGAAAACCGCCGCATCATGCCTCAAGCCCGCCACGTCTTCGTCTATGGCACCCTGCGCCGCGGGGGCCGCAACGACATCAACCGGCTGCGCCCCGCGCCGGAATACATCGGCATGGGAGAGGTGCAAGGCGTGCTCTACCACTTCGACTGGTACCCCGGCCTCACGCTGGGCGGTGAGGAAGCCGTCACCGTGATCGGCGAGATCTACCGGATCGGCGCCGAACTGGAGCAGGTGCTCGATGGCATCGAGCAGATCGTCCCCGGAGCGGCCAGCGAGTACTTCAAGCGCCAGGTCGACGTGACGGTGGCCAACGGCGCGCCGGTGAACTGCCTGGTGTACGAGATCAATCCCGCACGGGTGCGGGACCGGCAGCCGATCGGCCACGGTGACTGGATCGTCTTTCACACTGCGTGACCGGTGTTTCGCATCGCGGAATAGCCCCATGCTGCGGCGCCGCAAAATTTCTCGATATAAGAAAGTCCGTGCCGCATTGCGAAACAATGCGCGCAAGTCGTTGATATATAAATAGTTGTTCTATTGTCTTGTATAAGATAGAAGAGACCCAAAACGTCTTCTACAAGACTTAAAGTTCATTCCATGGCCGGTGCTTTCTACCGGCCCCGAGTTCGACATCAACTGGAGTGAACATGAGCAACTGGACCCACCTCACGCGCGAACAACAGATCGCCCAACTGGA
>JAQGMY010000129.1 GCA_028292105.1 Ramlibacter sp. | reverse complement strand
TGCGTTTCGCCCATCCCGCCGGCCTGCTGGCGCAAGGGGGCGGCCTGTACCGCGGCACCGATGCCTCGGGCGAGGCGATCGCGGCCAAGCCCGGCGAGGACGGCGCCGGCACGCTGGCGCAAGGATTCCTGGAAGCCTCCAACGTCAAGCTGGTCGACGAGATGGTCCACCTGATGGTGGCGCAGCGCGCCTACGAAGCCAGCGTGAAAGTCGTGCAGGCGTCCGACGAAATGCTCGGCATGATCAATGGGTTGCGCCGGTGAGCATGCGCACCAGGACCCTCATCGTCGCTGCCTGCGCGAGCTGCGCCAGCTACGCGGCGGCCTCTGGCTTCGACCATGTGACGCAGGCCGCCGCGATGGCGCTTCTCAGCTCCATGGGCAAGCAGGGGCTGACCGGTTCCGTGCGGCCGAAAGCGCTGCTGCGCGGGCTCGATTCGGTCGCCGCAAGCATGCGCGTGGAGGCGCGGCCGCCCACACAGGAACAAGTACGCCCGCGCATGGTCGTGTGGGTGGATGTCTACGCCGCCGAACGGTTCGTGCGCAGTGTCCCGGTCGCGCTGGATGTGGAGCTATCGCAAGACGGCGGCACTGCGCCGTCGGAACGACGCCAGCCAGAGCCGAGGCAGCCGACCCTTGCCCTCCAGGCGGAGGGCCCATCCGAGGTGCTGCGCGGTGAATGGGCGGCGCTGCGCACCGCCGCCGGTGCGGTGTCTCTCGAGAGCCGTGTCGAGGTTCTGCAGGATGGCCGCGCCGGCGACCGGGTGCGGGTGCGACAGGCGGGTGCGACCGGCATCGTGTTGGCGCGGGTGGTCGGCCGGGGCCAACTGGAACTCGCGCCATGAAGGTCCTCATCGCGGCATTGGTCCTGTTGCCTCTGGCAACAGGGGCGCAGAGCCTGTTCCGGGAAGACAGCTTCCGGGCCCTGACCGCCGACAACAAGGCCTACCGGCCAGGCGACGTGCTCACGGTGCAGGTCTATGAGAACTCCAGTGCCAGCACCAGCGCCGATACAGGGACGCGTCGCACCAACCACTTGCAGGCGGAGCTCGCGCACGGCAGCAACAAGGTTGCGCAGGCAGCCGTCGCCGTGGCCGGCGACTTCGATGGTGGCGGTCGCACCCAGCGCGCCAGCCGCTTGCTGGCGACTGTCACGGTGACTGTCCAGGAGGTGGTCGAGGGAGGGCAGCTGCGCATCGCCGGCACGCAGTCCGTCACGGTGAACGAGGAACTGCAGCGAGTGACGCTCGAAGGGCTGGTGCGGCCCACCGACATCACCGACGGCAACATTGTCCAGTCCACCCGCATCGCGCAGGCGCGCATCACCTACGTCGGCGAGGGCGACCTGACGGAGCGGGGCCGGCGCTCCTGGTGGCGCAAGCTGCTCGACGCGGTGGGGTTCTGACATGAAGCCGATCCGTGTGCTGCTCATGGTGCTGGTGGCCTTGCTTGGCGTCGCCGGATCGGCCATCGCCCGCGATCCGCCCATGCGCGTGAAGGACCTCGGCAAGGTTCAAGGCTGGCGCGAGAACGTCCTGATAGGCACCGGCATCGTCACCGGTCTTGCCGGGACCGGGGACTCCCCGGCCAACCGGACGACGCGGCAGGCGCTGTCGAACGTGCTCTCGCAATTCAACCTGACGGTTGCGCCCGAACAGGTGAGCAGCCGCAACGTGGCGGTCGTGATGGTCAGTGCCTCGCTGCCGGCCTTCGCCCGCGAGGGCGACACGCTGGACGTCACTGTCGCATCCAGCGGCGACGCGCGCAGCCTGCTCGGTGGCAACTTGTTGCTCACCGGGCTGCGGGCACCGAACGGCCGCACCTATGCATTGGCGCAAGGTGCGCTGTCCATCGGGGGCCACCGCTACGACGCCAATGGCAACGTGGTGCAGAAGAACCATCCCACCGCGGGATCGATCCCGAACGGGGCGACGGTCGAAGTGGGCATGGCCTCACCGCCGGCCGCGCCGGCGCAGGTGACCTTCGTCCTCAACGAGCCGGACTACACCACGGCCAGTCGCGTGGTGGCTGCGATCAATAGCCAGGTGGCGGCCGGGATCGCGCGGGCGCGCGATGCATCCGGGATAGAGATCGAAGTCCCGGCGCCGCAGCGGCAAGAGACGGTCTCTTTCCTTGCCCGCATCGAAAACGTTTCGGTGGAGCCGGACCGCCGGGCCCGCGTGGTGATCAACGAGCGGACGGGTACGGTGGTCACCGGCGGAGACGTGCGCATCTCGCGCATCGCGGTGTCGCACGGAGACTTGAAGATCTCCATCGAGAACCAGAACAGCGTCTCGCAGCCGGCGTACATCGGCCGCACCGGTCCCGGGGTGAATACGGCGCTGGTGACGAACACGCAGCTGCAGGTGGAGGAGCCTACCGGGGTCGGCTATCTCGCCGGCGGTGGCACCGTCGCCGATCTGGTCCAGTCGCTCGCCCGCCTGAAGACGAGCACGCGCGACATCATTTCCATCCTTCGTGCAATCAAGGCCGCGGGCGCCCTGCACGGTGAACTCGTGGTGCAGTAAGGAGGCAGCAATGGTGCAGAGTATCGAAAGCGTGACCACAGCGGCGTTGTCGGCCGCGCTGGAGGCCGGCGCCGCCCGGCAGACGGCGATCGCGTCGAACATCGCGAACGCGAGCACGGAGGGTTATGCGCCGCTGCGCCTGTCCTTCGGTGAGCGCCTCGAGGATGCACGGGCGGTTCTGGGTGACCGCGGCAGGCTGGACGCCGACTCGGTTGAATCCCTGCGCGGCGAACTCGAGACGGTGATCGACGCGTCGGGCATGCCAGCCAAGGTACGGCTCGACGTCGAAATGACCGAGCTGGCGCGCAACGCCGTTCAGTTCCAGGCATTGACACAGGCCTTGGCGCGGCACCTCTCATTGCAGGCGATGGCTGCCTCGGACGGCAAGAGGTAGCGATGGACTACCTGCAATCGTTCGCCATCAGCGCCGCCGGAATGGGTGTGGAACGCAGCCGGGTGGAGGTCGCCGCGATGAACCTCGCCAACGCCAACACCGTGAGCCCGCCCGGCGCCGCGCCATACCAGCCACTGCGCGTGCTCGCCCGGTCGGCATCCCCCTTCGTGTCGCTCGTGTCGGGCGCACTCGCGGTCGGTGAACCGCCGGTCATGACGATCGAGCCCACGCAAAGCGCTGCCCGCATGGTCTACGAGCCGGGGCACCCGCTGGCTGACACGCGCGGCTTCGTGGCTCACGCAGCGGTGGATCCGGCAACCGAGATGGTGACCCTGATGACAGCGATGAGGTCGTACGAGGCGAACGTCGCAGCGATGAACACGGCGCGTTCGCTGGCGCTGAAAACGCTCGACATCGGGAGGGCAGGATGAACGTGGAAGCGATCCAGGCATTCGGCGCGCACGACGAGGTCGCCCCACTCGCCGGTCCGGCGGCAGGGCCAACCGCGCCAATGGACGGCGGGTTCGCGCAGCGCATCGGCGAAGGCCTGCAGGGCCTCAACCAGCAATTGCTGACCAGCCAGGTCGACCTGCAGCGCCTGGCCACCGGCGAGACGCAGAACCTCCACGAGGTCATGGTACGGCTGGAAGAAAGCCGGATCGCGCTGCAGTTGATGCTGCAGGTGCGAAACCGCGCGCTCGAGGCGTACCAGGACGTGATGCGGATGCAGATCTAGGCGCCAGCCAAGGAGACAGACATGGACAAGTCCTGGAGCGGATGGAGCCGCCGCACACGGCTCGCACTGGGCGCCGGCTGCGCGACGGTGCTGGTGCTTCTGGCATTCGCCGGCTGGTGGTTGCTGCGGGGCGATCCGGCCGTGCTGTTCTCCGACCTGCGGGCCCAGGACGCGGCTGTGATGTCCGCCGAACTCGACAAGCTCAAGGTTCCCTACACCCTGGCCGACAACGGTGCCACGCTGCTGGTCGAGCGCTCGCAGGTGCACCAGTTGCGCCTGAAGCTGATGGGCCGCGACCTGCCGCTGCACGGCGGCGTCGGCTTCGAGGTGTTCAACACCAGCGACTTCGGCATGACCGAATTCGCCCAGAAGATCAACTACCAGCGCGCGATGCAAGGCGAACTGACGCGCACGATCCTCTCGTTTCCGGAGATTCGGGAAGCCCGCGTGCACCTGGCCCTGCCGGAGCAAGGCCTGTTCAAGCAGAACGCCACGCGCCCCAAGGCCGCTGTGACACTCGGGCTCCGCTCGGGGCAGGTGCTGCGCGCGGAGCAGGTGAACGGGATCCAGCGGCTGGTCGCGGCGGCGGTGCCGGGCATGTCGGTGCAGGAAGTGACGGTGCTCGACCAGCAGGGAGTGGCCCTCAGCCGCGCCGCCGATGCCGACGGCGAAGCCGGCTCCAGCGGCCGTCTGGAGATCAAGCGCGAGACGGAAAACTATCTTTCGCGCAAGGCCGGCGCGGTGCTGGAGCAGGCCTTCGGACCCGGGCAGGCGCTGGCCAGCGTCGATGTCACCTTGAACATGGACCAGGTGCGCGTGACCACCGAGGACGTGATCGGCGCCCCGGACGGCAAGGGCGGCGCCGCGACGGGAGTCCTGGTGCGGGAGCGGGAGTCGGCTCGCGACAGTGCGACGGCGGACCCCCGCAGCAACGACACCCGCGCCGCGCGGGGCAGCAGCATGCAGCGCGACGTCGAATACCAGGCAGGGCGGCGTGTCGAACATCTGGTGAGCCAGCCGGGCGCTATCCGCCGCATGCAGGTGGTCGCTTTGGTGCGGCAGCCGCTCGACGAAGAACGACGCGGCGAAGTGCAGCGCCTGGTGGGTGCCGCGGTTGGCGCGTCCGTCGAGCGTGGCGACACGGTTGTGGTGCAGACGGTGCAAGCCGCGCCGCCAGCGGCCGTCACTCCATCGGACGTGGGAGCCGCGGGCGGAACTGCTCCGGCCTCCGCGCCTGCGGCGGCCTGGTGGGCGTCTGCGCTGGTGGCGGTGCTCGGCGCGCTGCTGGCGACACTGGCGTGGACAGCTCGCACCAAGCCGCGCCGATCTGCCACGGCACTGACGCAAACGCAGCGCGAAGCCGCACTGCGCCGCATGCAGGGTTGGCTGCTCGAACCGGAGACAGTGCGCGAGGTCTCCCATGCGCACGCGCCGGTGCGGGGGGCGGAGTGATGGCCCAGGCTTCGCCGCCCACGGTGCGCCACGCAGCGCTGGCCCTGCACGGGCTCGGGAGCAGCGACCAGCAATGGCTGCTCGAAGCGCTGGGGGCCGATCATCGCGCCGTCTTGCAGCCCTTGCTGCAGGAGCTGAGCGACATCGGCATGCCGGCAGACCCTCGGATGGTCGGGGATCTCGGCGGCGATGTGCAGTCAAAGCCGCAGCCGGTTTATGCCGGAGCCGCAACCCTGCTCGCAAACGAGCCGCCGCGCCTGGCCGCGGCGTTCTTGTGCAGCATCGAACCCGAAGAGCGCCAGCGCGTGCTCACCGAGTTGGCGCCTGCTGCACGCACCGAGATCCTCGCGCAAGAGGCGGCCCTCGCACGGGCCCCTGCGTTGCAGGCGGCCGTCCTGTGTTGCATGCAACAAAGGCTCGCCGCCAGACCATTGCGAACGGCTGCCAGCCCTGCGGGTGTGTGGAGCCGCCTGAAGCAACGCCTCACCGCATACGGGAGCAAGCGATGAGCATATCGTTACCCACCGCTGAAGTGTTCCGCGGGATGTGGGTGGAGATGGTGCCTTTGCGACTGGATCCGGCGATCCCGGTCGCGGCGCAGCAAGCGCAAGAAGCAGGGCTGGAGGAGCAGCAGGCAGCTGCACGGGCGGAAGCCGCTGGCGAAGGTTTCGCTTCAGGCCGCGAGGCGGGACTCGTCGAGGGGCGCGCTGCCGGACGCGAAGAGGGGCTGCGCGAGGGCTTGCACGACGCAGAGTCGCAGGTGCGCGGCGCGGTCGAACAGGCGGTCTCCGAAGCGACCCGGGCGCTGCGCGCGGAATCGGAAAAGCTTCAGGGGCTTCGAGAGAACCTGCAGTCGGCGTTCACGTCGTGCGTCCTTGCCGCGGAAGAGGAGCTTCTCGCCCTTTGCTACGAGACGGTCTGCAGGGTCCTTGGACAGCATGCGCTGGAACCTGCCGTGATGCAGTCCCACCTGCGCCAGGCCCTGCACTTGTGCCGGACCTCCGCCGCCGTGGTGTTGCATGTGCACCCGCAGGACGCAGAACTGCTGGCCGCGTGTGCCGACAGGGTGGCCGCCGCCCCGGCCACGTCCATGCGTTGCGTCGCTGACTCCGAAGTGGAACTCGGCGGCTTCATCGTGCATGCGGAAGGTGGCGGCCTGGACGCCCGGCTGGAGACGGCCCTGCTTGCCTGCAAGGAGGCACTGCTCGCCACGCGCCGCGAGCGCGGTGCGCCTGCCGATCCGATCACCGGAGCCGCAGCATGAGCTCCATGCTGGTCGCTTGCCGCGAGTCGCTGTCCGCGGCCCCGCTGGTGCAGCGGATCGGCTGGGTCCGGCGGTTGCAAGGCCTGGCGATCGAGGCGGAAGGCCCGGACGTCGACGTGGGCGAGATGTGCCACGTTCTGCCGCGCAAGGAAGGGAGCGCTGGCGCCGTGCTCGCCGAGGTCGTCGGCCTGGAGCCGGGACGTGTGCTGCTGATGCCTTACGCAGGCTTGAAGGGAATAGGTGCGGGGTCGCGGGTGGTGGCTCTCGGCCACGGCGCGACGATAGGCGTGGGGCCTGCCCTGCTCGGGCGCGTCGTCAACGGCTTTGGAGAGCCCCTGGACGGTGGTGCTCCGCCGCGCCTGATGCGACGCATCGCACTGCAGGCGCCGTCTTGCAGCCCGATGACCCGGCCGCGCATCACGCGTGTCCTGGAAACCGGCGTGCGGGCGGTCGACGGGCTGCTCACGATTGGCGAAGGACAGCGGCTAGGGATCTTCGCCGGCAGCGGTGTTGGCAAGAGCAGCCTGCTCGGAATGATCACCCGGCACGCCCGCAGCGACATCAACGTGATTGCCATGATCGGCGAACGCGGACGGGAAGTCCGGGAGTTCGTCGAGGAGCAACTGGGTCAGGATGGGCTTGGCCGATCCGTGGTGGTCGTTGCCACGGCGGACCAGCCGGCCCTCGCAAGGATTCGCGCGGCCCATGCGGCAGTGGCGATCGCGGCGTACTTCAGCGATTGCGGGCAGCGTGTGTTGCTGACCATGGACTCGATCACCAGGCTCGCCATGGCGCGTCGAGAGGTTGGCCTGGCCGCCGGCGAACCGGCCACGGCCCGCGGCTACACCCCGTCCGTGTTCTCCGAACTGCCGCGCATCTGCGAACGCTGCGGCACCTCCGCCGGCGGCGGCTCGGTGACGGCCTTGTTGACGGTTCTGGTGGAGGGCGACGACCTGAACGAGCCGGTGTCGGACAGCTTGAGGGCCATCCTCGATGGTCACGTAGTGCTGTCGCGGGACTTGGCACAGCAAGGCCACTACCCGCCCATCGACGTGCTGAAAAGCGCCAGCCGGTTGATGAACGATCTGGTCGACGCGACGGAGCGCTCGCTGGTGGCGGAAGCGATCCGCCACCTCGCCGTGCTGGACAAGAGCCGCCAGCTCGTGGAGCTTGGGGCGTACGTCAAGGGATCCCATGCCGCCCTTGATGCGGCACTGGCGCTCGAGCCCGCGCTGTTCGGCTGGCTGCGGCAGGATGTCGGCGGGGTGCCGCGCGCCGCGGCCATGCGCGATCTCGGCCGGCTGTTGAAGGCGGGAGCCGTGGCATGAATTTCCTGGGCTTCCGCGGATTCGTCTGGCCGCTGGCCGCGCTCGATCGCAAGCTCGAGGTGCAGGTTGAGCAGGCGCGGGCCGGCTTGGCGGACCTGCAGCGGCGTGCAGCCGACCAGGCGCGCCGGCTGCAGTCAACCAGCGCCGAGTCCACCGAGCAGGCGCGGCTGGCCCGCGGCGCGCTGGCGCGGCACATCGATGCGGCGGCGCATTCGAACACGCTGCGTTACCTCGGTGAGCTGGCCGGGCGCGCACGCGACGAGGAAGACGAGCAGCGCGCGATCGCCGCCCGGGTTGATCTGGCGCGCGCCGCCTGCGCCGCCCTCGAAGTGCGCCGGGCGTGCGTGCAGGAAGCGCACGACAGCGCCTGGCGGGTGTTCGCCGGCACCCAGCAAAGACGCGAGGCCAGGCAAGCCGATCTCGCCTGGCTCGGAGAGCACCAAAGACGCATCGAAGCGGCAACACGGCGGGCAGGGGGCAAGGCATGAGCGCGACCGCGGTGCACGTGCCGCACTTCCAGCAAGCCCAGCCCGCCGGGATCCCGACGGGCAAGCTGCCGTTCGATGCAGGTGCTTGGCGGCAGGAATGGCAACGAGCCCAGACGCGCGCGTGGTTCTACGGCCCGCTCTCATCGGGCGGGGCTGAAATCCACAAGGAAGCGTCGGACGATGCCCGGCCCGAACCAGCCGTCGCGCCTTCGATGAGTCCAGCGGCGCCAGCACAATTCGCGTGGAGCCTGCCGGTCTCCAGCAGCGAACCAGCGGCTGCCATGGCAATGCCCAAGGAGCCGGAGGATCAGCCGTTGCGGCCAGCTTCCGCATGGGGGGCCGCGGCTCAGCCACGCCTGTCCTCCGCCTTCGCCTTCGCCTCGCTGCCGCCTGCGCTCCTCACCCCTGCGCTCCCTGGCGAAAGCAGCGCCACCCATCCAGCTCCGCGCGAATCACGCGAGGTGCCGCAGACACGCTGCGCCGCTTTCAGGGCCGACTCCGCACCGGTCGCTCGTCGCGAGCCCGCGACGCGTCCGGCGCAGGCGATGGCCTCTGGTGTTCGCCTGCACATCGAGCAGGGCCCGGACGGTGCCGTCGTGTGGCTGGGCATCGACGGCGATGCCGCTGCCATTGCCTTGCGGGCGGCCGCGATTTGCGCTGACCTCCGGCGCAACCTCTCCGGCACGCAGCAGGGCCTGGCGCTCGTCGTCTGCAACGGCCGGGCGATCTACTCATTGAATGCGCCGCTGCGCAAGGAGACCTCATGACCATAGGCGAGATCACCAGCACCACGGCGCCTGCGGCGAACCTGGGACTGCAGGATTTCATGCGGATCCTGCTGACGCAGCTCACCTACCAGGATCCGCTCAAGCCGATGGACAACCAGGCCTTCATGGCGCAGATGGCGCAATTCACGTCGCTCGAACAGTCGCAACGCCTGAACGACAAGGTGCAGCAACTGATCGAGAACCAGGCGGCGCTGCAGTCGGTCGGGCTGATCGGCCGAACGCTGGAGCTATCGACAGCTACCGGGCCCGCCACCGGCACGGTCTCGGGCCTCTCCTTGCAAGGGGATGCGCCGTTGCTGACGGTATCTCTGTCCGGGGGCGGAGTGCTGCAAGGCGTGCCACTCAGCCGGGTGCTCGCGGTCCGCTAATCACAAGGAGAAGAACGCATGCTCGATTCCATCCACATCGGTGTCACCGGCCTTGCAGGCTTTCAACAGGGCCTGCGGGTGATCGCCAACAACACGGCGAACATGAACACACCGGGCTACAAGAGTTCGACGCTCCAGTTCGCCGACCTGTTCTATTCCAACCGACAGGCAGGAGACAGCCAGGTGCAGCTCGGGAACGGGCTGGACACCCAGGGCACCCGCCTGGACTTCCGGCAAGGGGATTTCCGCCAGACCGGCAACGATTTCGACCTGGCCGTCGACGGCGAGGGGCTCTTCGTGCTGCACGATGCACAAGGCCAGGTTCGCTACACGCGCGCCGGGCAGTTCGAGTTCAACGCCGATGGGGTGTTGGTCACGGCAGGCAACGGCAGCAAGGTCATGGGCCTGGACGCAGCCGGTGCGCTGGGTGAAATCTCGGTCGCAGGGCTTCGCACCAACGGCGGCAAGGCGACGGGTGTGGCCCGCTTCACCGGCAATCTCTCCAGCACAGCGACCGAGCAGACGGTGGGGTCGGTGAAGGTCTTCGACGCGGCCGGCGCGGAACACGCGCTGTCGGTGAAGTTCACCAGCACGGAGGCGACCGCGGGCAGCTGGAAAGTGGAACTGTTCGATGGGACGAGCTCGGTCGGCAGCTCCGAGCTTGTCTTCGCGGACGGCCGCCCGACGGCGGCGACCAGCAAGCTGTCTTTCACGTACACGCCGGCGGGTCAGCCAGCGCAGACGCTGCTGCTGGACCTGACGAGCGACGTGACGTCCTTCGCCTCGGGAAACCTCACGACGCTGGCGATGACGACACAGGATGGATACGCGCCCGGCAACCTGTCGAAAGTCAGCTTCGATGCCTCCGGCGCGCTGGTCGCGACCTACAGCAACGGTCAAACCGCCAAGGGAAGTCGGGTGGCGCTTGGCCGCTTCTCGACGCTGGACGCGGTGCAGGAAGCCGGCGGGAACGCCTTTGCGGAAGCCAACGGCATCGCCTGGCAGATCGGTGCCGCTGGCCAAGGCGCTTTCGGGTCGGTGCGCGGGGGGACGCTCGAGATCTCCAACGTGGACCTGTCCCGCGAGTTCAGCGACCTCGTC
>JAQGMY010000079.1 GCA_028292105.1 Ramlibacter sp. | reverse complement strand
GCGAGGTGACCACGCCGAGCGCGACGTCGCCCATGTCGTTCAGCTGGTCGTCGTCGGTCACGTCGCCGGTGCCGATCAGCTTGATGCCGGCCTTGTCCATGCCACGCTCGCCGAACTGCTTCATCACGGCGGCGCCGGCGCCGGACGGCACGAAGACGAACAGGGCGTCGGGCTTGAGGTCGCGCACCTTCTGCAGGAACGGGGCGAAGTCCGGGTTGCGCAGCGGCACGCGCAGCGTGTCGGGCACCTTGCCGCCATTGAACAGGAAGCGGTCCTTGAACCACTTCTCGGCGTCCATGCCCGGGCCGTAGTCGCTGACCAGCGTCACCACGGTCTTGATCCCGTTCTTGGGGGCCCAATCGGCCAGCGCCACGGACGCCTGCGGCAGCGTGAAGCTGGTGCGCACGATGTAGGGGGAGGCTTCCGTGATGCTGGAGGTGGCCGCAGCCATCACCACCAGCGGCGTCTTGGACTGGGTGGCGATCGGGGCGACGGCCAGGGCGGAGGGCGTGATGCCCATGCCGGCCAGCACGTTGACCTTGTCGTTCACGACCAGTTCCTGCGCCAGGCGGCGGGTCACGTCGGGCAGGCTGGTGTCGTCCTTGACGATCAGCTGCACCTTCTTGCCGGCGACGGTGTCGCCGTTCTGCGCCATCCACAGGCGCGCGGCGGCCTCGATCTGCCGCCCGGTGGTGGCCTGCTGGCCCGTCATCGGAACGATCAGGCCGATCTTGAACACGTTGTCCTGCGCCAGGGCGATACCCGTCGCGCCGAGCAGGCCCAGGGCGACTGCGGTCTGGAGGAAGCTTCTTTTGTGCATGGCGTGCGGTCTCCTGATGGTTGGTGCAGGCGCGCGTGCACAGTGCCGCCTGCGTGAGCGTGGGCGCATTCTGCCCCACGATGAGGTAGTGCAAGCCGGCACACCGCTCTACCAGTTATGAGGCTTTGCGATAGCCGACTGCGTGTTATTTCACATTCGGGGGCACTTCGGGGGATTGCGGTTACGTTCAGACACATCTAGCATTCTGCTTAAGTAAATCACGGAGGGCTGGATGAAACAAGCAAAACTCAGGCGACTACAGCGAGCGACGGCGATGTTGGCGGTGCTGGTCTGCACGGCAGCCAGCGGCCAGCAATTGACGCTGGGACAGATCGGCCCTTTCACGGTGATCCCGGTGCCCGACGCGCCCGAGATCAACCAGGGCATCCAGGCCTACGTGAAGCAGGTGAATGCGGCCGGCGGCATCAAGGGGCAGGCGTTCAGCTTCTTCGACGTCGACGACCGTTACTCGGCCGACGGCTTCGCCGAGCAGTTCCCCAAGGCGATCGCCCGCAAGCCGGTGGCCTTGATCTCGCCGATCGGGTCCGCCGCCCTCACCCGCATGCTGGCCGACAAGATGCTCGACAAGAACGACGTCGTGGTGATGAACGCCATCCCGGGCGCCGAAACCCTGCGCAACCCGGGCCACCCGCGGCTGTTCCACGTCCGGGCCGGCGACAAGCAGCAGATCGAAAAGATCGTGCACCACGCGCGCACGATGGGTGTGACCCGCATGTCGGTGCTGTACCAGGACCTGGCCATCGGCACCTCCGGCTTCGCCGTGGCGCAGGAGACCGCCCGAACCGCCACCGGCTTCGCCCTCAAGGGCGTGAAATCGGCGACCGAACCCGCGGCGCTGGCCGCAGCCACCGAGGCGCTGAAGGCGCAGGAGCCGCAAGCGGTGCTGGTGGTGGGCGCTCCGCGCTTCATGGCCGACGGTGTCGCGGCTTTGCGCAAGGCCGGCGTGTCGCAATCGCTGTTCGTGCTGTCCTATGTGCCGGCCGGCCTGATCGTGAAGCTGGCCGGCGCCCAGGGCGCTCGCGGCGTGGGCATTTCCCAGACCTACCCCAACCCGAATGGCATCACCATGCCGCTGCAGCGCGACTTCCATGCGGCGATGAAGGCAGCGTATCCCGACCTGGCGAGCTACACCTCCTTCCAGCTGGAAGGCTACCTCTCGGCCAAGACCGTCGGCGAGGCCATGAAGCGCAGCAAGGACGGCGCGGCCACGCCGGCCGGGCTGGAAAAGGCGCTGCGCAGCGCCGGCGAGATCGACCTGGGCGGCTACCGCGTCGACTTCAGCAAGAGCAACATCGGCAGCAAGTGGGTGGACATTGCGGTGATCGGGGCCGACGGGAAGCTGAAGTACTAAAACGCCCGCAGCCCGGGGCGAGACGTCCTTCTAGCCTCGCTGCCGGATCAGCCGCACCCCCGGCATCCGGTCCAGGTGCGGCCCCTGCACCGCCTCGCGCAGGTTGCGCTGCGCCAGGCGCGAGTGCTCCCGCATGATGTTCTCGGCGCGCGAGCCTTCGCGCCGCTCGATGGCGTCGAGCACCTGCCGGTGCTGGTCCTGCGCAACGATCAGCATGTCGCGGGCCCGGGGCGAATTCGACTGGACCACCACGAACCCCGACGGTGACGCGAAGGGAAGGTTCACCACCCGCTCCAGCTCCCGCGACAGCACCGTGCTGCCGGCCATCTCGCTGAGCAACATGTGGAAGCGCTGGTTCAACACCACGTAGCGCGTGAACGCTTCGTCGTCCAGCGCCGGCTGCAGCAGCAGCCCGTCGACTTCATTGAGGCACGCGCGGGCCTCGTTCAGCACCACGGCGGCTACGCCGCGCTCGGCGGCCAGGCGCGCCGCCAAGCCTTCAACCGTACCGCGCAGTTCGATCGCATCGGCGGCGTCGCGCTCGGAAAAAGTACGTACCGCGTAGCCGCCGTTGGGCAGTGCGTCGAGCAGCCCCTCCTGCTCGAGCCGCATCAGCGCGGCGCGGATCGGCGTGCGG
Organism: Ramlibacter sp.; assembly: GCA_028292105.1. Classification (GTDB taxonomy): domain Bacteria; phylum Pseudomonadota; class Gammaproteobacteria; order Burkholderiales; family Burkholderiaceae_C; genus Ramlibacter. Next base: position 1,064 of record JAQGMY010000079.1, on the reverse strand, counting down.
GAGACGCCGAGACGCTCCACCAGGGTCAGTTCGGCGATGCGGGCGCCGCCAGGAAGATCGCCCGCCAGGATCATTTCGCGCAGGCGCAACTGGGCCTTGACCGCTTGCGAGCCGCCGGATTCTTCGGCGGGGACCACGGGCACGGTGGAGCTCATGAGCTAGTTCCTGTATACATCTCAGCAGGTTAACGCGGCACGGGGCTGGCGTCAACGCGCCGCACTCTCCTATGGCGGAGCTGGATATCCGGGCGGCAAGCGCCTGGTCCATGTATACAGCCCGTATTCTTTCCCTTATCATCCCAGCCATTCCCCACCACTTCCCGCCACCACCATGTTCCCGAAAAACGCCTGGTACGTCGCCTGCATGCCCGACGAGATCAACGACAAGCCGCTCGGACGCACCATCTGCAACGAGAAGATCGTTTTCTACCGCGGCAAGGAGAGCAAGGTCGCCGCCGTGGAGGACTTCTGCCCGCACCGCGGCGCGGCGCTGTCGCTGGGCAGCGTGTGCGAAGGCAACCTGGTGTGCGGCTACCACGGCCTGGTCATGGGATGCGACGGCAAGACCGTCTCCATGCCCGGCCAGCGGGTGCAGGGCTTCCCGAGGAACAAGTCCTACCCGGTGATCGAGCGCTATGGCTTCGTCTGGGTGTGGCCGGGCGACGCGGCGCTGGCGGACCCCGCCAAGCTGCATCACCTGGAATGGGCGGAAAGCCCGGACTGGGCCTACGGCGGTGGCCTGTACCACGTGAAGTGCGACTACCGCCTGATGGTCGACAACCTGATGGACCTGACGCACGAAACCTACGTGCACACCAGCAGCATCGGCCAGAAGGAGATCGACGAGACGCCGGTCAACACCAAGACCGAAGGCGACCACGTCATCACCAGCCGGTTCATGGAAAACGTGATGGCGCCGCCGTTCTGGCGCGCCAACATGCGCGGCAACAACCTGCGCGACGACGTGCCGGTCGACCGCTGGCAGGTCTGCCACTTCTCGCCGCCCAGCCACGTCATGATCGAGGTCGGCGTGGCCCACCACGGCAAGGGCGGCTACAACGCCGA
>JAQGMY010000068.1 GCA_028292105.1 Ramlibacter sp. | reverse complement strand
TTCGACGCCCTCGACGCCGAGCTGGACGCCCTGCGCGCCACCAGCGAGGAAATCCCGCAATGGGAATTCTGTGAAGGCTTCCTGGTGGCGCTGGTCTGCATGCGCCGCGAGGTGCCGCCGCAGGAGTACTGGCCGGTGCTGCTGGGCGAAGACTTCAATCCCATGGAACACATGGAATTCGTCTGGCGCTGGCGCCGCCGGTGGGAAGAGATCGTCTTCGCGCTGGACCAGCCGGTCGAAGAGCTGGAGGACGAGCGGACCTACCACCCCGAGGCCCTGGACGTGCGCGGCGCGGTGCTGGCACTGCCGCCGGAGGAACGCTCCGAGGGTGACCTTGACGACCTGCCGTCTTACGGCCAGGTGTGGGCGCTGGGCTTCATGTACGCGGTGGAGAGCTGGCCGGAAGAATGGCTGCCGCCGCGCGACAGCGAAGCCGCCCTGATGCTGGACACCGCCCTGGAGGACATCGTCGCGCTGACGGAGGACGACACCGGCGTGCCATTCATCTCGATGTACGCGGAGGATGGCCCGGCCAGCGTCAGCGAAGACCGGCTCGGTGTGTTCGGTGGGGCGATCTGGGCCGTGTACGAGCTGCGCCAGCTGTGGCGCAGCATGGGGCCGCGCATGGCCCCGATCCGCAAGGCGCCTGAGCCCGGGCGCAACGATCCTTGTCCTTGCGGCAGCGGCAAGAAGTACAAGAAGTGCCACGGGGCCTGAGCCTCACAGGTCGTACTTGAGTTCCGCCACGTAGCTGCGCTGCGGGTAGGGGTGGAAGTTCCAGTACTTGTAGTTGTTCAGGTTCTCGATGCCGAAGGCCGCGCTGCCCTCCTTGCTGAACTGCCAGCGCACTCGGAGGTCGGCGGTGAAGAACTTGCTGACCCCCTGGTAGGTGTAGCCGTTGACGTCGCTGTTGTCGAGGGTGCGGTACTGGCGGCCGCTGTAGCGTGCGCCCAGGCTGGTGGTCCACTGCGCGTTCCAGCGATAGCTGGCCAGCGCCGCCGCCCGCCACTTCGGGATGTTCGGCTGCCACTTGCCCAGCGTGTCGCCCGGCACCGTCACGAAGCCGGCGTTCTCCTTGATGATGGAGTTCGCGTAAGTGAGGCTGCCGCTCAGGTCCAGCCCCTTGGTGAAGATGTCATTGCCGTTGTAGGCCATCTCCAGCCCGTTGGTCTGGATCCGGCCGATGTTCTGCACCCGGGTGATGTTGCGGTTCGCGGATGGATCGAAGCTGGTCTGCGAATACAGCGAATCGCGCGTCGACTCGCTGAAGAAGGTCAATCGCAGCAGCCCGGTGCCGATGTCCTTCTCCGCACTCAGTTCGCCGGTCCATGACTTCTCCGGCCGCAAGGTCGGGTCGTTGATGAACTGTGCGTTCGTCGTCGAGGTCGCGCCATACAGCTCGAACACCGTGGGCGTGCGGACCGCGCGGCCCACCGATGCCTTCAGCACCGTGTCGTCACGCCACTGGTAGGAGACCGCGGCCTTGGGCGAGAAGTGGAACTCGCTGCGGTCGGGCCAGGCGCTGTTCACGGGCGGCGCCGCCCCGGGGATCTGGGTGAAGCCGCCGGTTGCTGTCCAGTGCTCGGCGCGCCCGCCCAGCACCGTCTTCCACTTCGGTGCGAAGGCCCAGGCGTCCTGCGCATAGAGGCTGCGCAATTCGGTCCTTCCGCCCACGTTGCTGCCCACCGCCCCGCCCGTGTCCGTGATCCAGTTGCCCACGTTCGAGGTGAGATAGGACAGCTTGTAGCTGTCCTGCTGGAAGCCGAAGTCGACGATGTGCGCACCGCGGGTGCCGTCCGGCCGCCAGGTGCCGCGCAGCGTCAGTGTGTTCCAGCCGGTGCCGCTGCCGTCCGCGACGGTGCCGGCGCCGCCCGTGTCGGCCCCGGGCAGGGGATTGCCCGCGCCGTTCTGCCGCTTCAGATCCTTCGCATAGTCGTACAGGCTGGCGGCCACCTCCCAGTCCCAGGTTCCCTTGGTGTGGGTCTTCAGCGAGAAGCCGTGGATGTAGTGCGTGAGGCCTTCTTTCGTCACGGCAAAGTCGCCGCCGTTCAAGGCCTGGCTACCGGTGTAGGCGCGCCCGTCGATATTGATGGGACCGCTGTAGACGGCCTGGCCCGCCGCGTTGCGCAGGTAGGAGACCGAGCGACCCTCAGAGGTGTTCTGCCAGATGCCGAAGACGTAGGAGGCGCGCAGCGTGGGCGTGATGTCGTAGGCGAACTTGGCTTTGAGGTGGTCCTGCCGGGTGTGGTACTGGGTGCCGGTGCCCAGCACGTACCAGGGGATGTCGCTCTTGTCCCTCTCCAGCACGGCGCCGGTGACGGGTGTGCCGGCGACGCCGGGCACGCCAGACCTGACCAGGCGGGTCGGAAACGTGAGCGGCTGGCTCTCGCTGTCGGTGCGGTTGAAGTTCAGCCACCAGGCGAGGTCGCCGTTCTTGTTGCCCACCGAGGCGCTGGCCTGCCGCGCCCGATAGGTGTCGTTCGTGTTGTACAGCTCGAAGGGCTGCACCACGTAGCCGAGCTGGCCATGCGCCTCGAACCTCGTCGGCATGCGCGTCACGTAATCGACCACGGCGCCCACCGAGTTGCCCGGATAGGCCGCGGAGAACGGGCCGTACATGACGTCCACCCGGTCGATCTCCTCGGGCGTCACCAAGCCCCAGCGGGGCGGGAACGACAGCCCGCCGACCCCATTGCCCAGGAAGTTGGACAGCAGGATGCCGTCGGCATACACCGCCGACCGCGCGCTGTTGCCGGTGCCGGACGCGCGGCTCGAAAGGACCGCGTGGTTGTAGTCGCCGATGTACCGCTTTCGCACCAGCAGGCTGGGCAAGTACTTGAGGGCGTCCTCGCTGTCGGTGGCGTTGGTCGTGCGCTCCAGCTGCTCACGGGTGATGCCTTCCATCGTGGTGGGGATCTGCGTCGGCAGGGAGGTGGGCTGGCCCCCGGTGATGGTGACCACCCCGAGCTCCTTCACCGGGGCTTCGGTGGCGGGCTGGGCGTGGACTGCGGGCAAGAACGGAAAGGCGGCGGCCAAGGCAAAAGCCAGGCGACTCTGATGCATGGGGACTCCTGATCGAAAGGATGCGAGGCACGCGACCGCGCTGCGAGCGGGTGGCGAAGCTGCGAAGGCGATCAGGTGCGGGGTGGCGGCCCGCGCGCCCGCTGCGGGGCGGCGCTCGGAATGACGGGGGCGAGCTGCGGCGGCGGCGCCCGCAGCGTGCGCGCGGCCACCGCGGGGTGGATATCGGACGAATGAAAAGGCGGCGCCGAGAACGAGGCGCACAGCGGACATTGCATCGAGTGAGCGCCGGCGCCGCTGTCCGTGGAGCCGCCGTGCTCGACCAGCACCAGGCCGCCGGAGCCGGAGCAGATCGCCTCCAGCGGCGACGGCTTGAGCACGGGCGCCGCGACGCTCGCCGAGATCGTCAAGACGAACCAGGCCAGAACCGTTCGAGCGAGAAAGCGGGCGTGCCGCAGCCAGTCCATGCGCCGGATTATGGCGGTGCCCCAGCGTATGGAAAGGCCCGGCGCGGTGTCCGTGGTGTACGCCGACCCATTGGATCGCGGCATTGCGCGTGCTCGCGATGGCCTTGTCGGTGCGGGCCAAGGCGGCCCTGTTCAAGGCTGCCTGCATGGGCGCTTTCGGCGTCTTCGTGCTGGGCAAGGCGGCCTGGAACCTGCAAGCCGGGGTGCCGCCGGAAGCCGCCACCATGGGCTTCGTGGGCTTCGCTGCGCTGCTGGTGAATGCCGGCGTCGCGCTGATGCGGTACCCATTCAGGACCGGGGACGCCAACATGCGCTCGGTCTGGATTGCTCGCGCAACGACGCGGTGGGCAACGTGGCGGTGATGCTAGCCGCTGCCGGCGTGCTCGGCACCGGCAGCGCCTGGCCGGACCTGCTGGTGGCGGCCATCATGGGCGGCTTGGCGCTGTCGGGCGCGTGGACGGTGCTGCGGCACGCGCGCGAAGAGCTGGGGCACGTGCCGGCGCACTGAGCGGGCGCGCTCGGCTAACATACCCTCCGGGTGCCTCCTCGGTTCGCAGGAGACAGGATTCGCGCAGGTCGGGCCGCCGCGCGGCTGGGGTCATTCATGCCGCCTGTCGCCGACAACGTTCAATTCCTCGCCGCCGCGATCTTTGCGGTCGCACTTGCCCACACCTTCGCGGTCAGCGTCTTCGCGCGACTCGCCCACCGCTTCCCCCGCCACGGCGGACTGCTCCACCTGCTCGGGGAGGTCGAAGTCGTCTTCGGCTTCTGGGCCATCGTTCTGGTGCTGCTCATGGCACTGTTGGGGGGCGGAAGCAGTGCCCTGGCCTATGCGGAGTCGCGCAACTACGACGAACCCTTGTTCGTCTTCGTGGTGATGGTGGTCGCCGCGTCCCGGCCCGTGCTGCAGACGGTGCAACTTGTCGTGCGGGCCGTGGCCCGCAGGGCCCCCGTGCGTACGGCCGTAGCCCTCGCCTGGCTGGGCCTGGCGGCGGTGCCGCTGCTGGGATCCCTGATCACCGAGCCGGCGGCGATGACGCTTGCGGCCTTGATGCTGGCTCCCACCGTGTTCCGGCCCGGCGTGCCGGAAGGGCGCAAGTACCTGGCCCTGGGCGTGCTGTTCACCAACGTGTCCATCGGCGGCACGCTCACTTCCTACGCGGCGCCGCCGGTGCTGATGGTCGCCTCCACCTGGGACTGGAACAGCGCCTTCATGCTGCAGCACTTCGGCTGGAAGGCGGCGGCGGCCGTGCTGGTCAACGCGACGCTCGCGACCTTCTTCCTGCGGGCCCACCTTGAAGACGAGAATGCTGCCGCTGGAACACGGCGCCCCGCACCGTTCGCCGTCGTCGTGGTGCACCTCGCCATGCTGGCCGCCGTGGTGCTGCTCGCTCACCATCCGGTGGCCTTCCTGTCGATCTTCCTGCTGTTCCTGGGCTTCACGCAGGCTTACGAGCGGCACCAGAATCCGCTGGTGATCCGGGAGGCACTGCTGGTCGCCTTCTTCCTCGCGGGACTGGTGGTGCTCGGGGGTTTGCAGCGCTGGTGGCTGGAGCCCATCGTGTCCGGACTGCAGCCACTGGCGCTCTTCTTCGGCGCACTGGGCCTGACCGCCATCACCGACAACGCCGCCCTGACCTACCTCGGTTCGCAGCTCAGCGGCATGAGCGCGACGGCCAAGTACATGCTGGTGGCCGGCGCGGTGGCGGGCGGTGGCTTGACCGTCATCGCCAATGCGCCCAACCCCGCGGGCGTGGCCTTGCTGCGGCGCGGCTTCGCGGACGAATCGATCGGCGCGGGGGGCTTGCTGGCCGGCGCGCTGCTGCCCACGGCAGTCGCGGCCGCGGCCTTCCTGCTGCCGTAATGCAGCAAGCACACCGCGGCTTCGCGCAGCCTACTTGCACTGCTCGTGCATCGCTTTCATGCGCTCGCGCATTTCGGGCGTCATCGACTTCATGTGCTCCTGCATCATCGA
>JAQGMY010000026.1 GCA_028292105.1 Ramlibacter sp. | reverse complement strand
TACAGACGCACTTCGGCCTTCACGCCATCGGCCACCGAGACCCACGTGATGTTCCCCTTCACCTTCACCGCGTCCGCACCGGGCGTTCCGCTCTTGGTATCGGGCACCACCTTCGCGTGCACCTCGGTCAAGACGCCCGCCGCATCGCGCGTGGCGCCCGTGGTCTCGATCACATACCCGTACTTCAAGCGCACCTTGTTGCCCGGGAACAAGCGGAAGAAGCCCTTGGGCGGCGTCTCTTCGTAGTCGGTCTTCTCGATCCACAGCTCGCGCCCCAGCATGAACTCACGCTTGCCGCGCTCGGGCAGATGCGGGTGCACGGGCGCGGAGCAGGCTTCCAGGTGCCCGTCGGAGCCGAACACTTCCGCCCAGTTCGTGATCACCAGCTTCACCGGATCCAGCACCGCCATCGCGCGCGCCGCCTTCGGGTCGAGGTCGTCGCGCAGCGCGATCTCCAGCGTGCTGTAGTCGATCCAGCTGTCGGCCTTGGTCACGCCGATGCGTTCGCAAAACAGCTGCAGGCTCTCGGGCGTGTAGCCGCGCCGGCGCAAGCCCACGATGGTGGGCATGCGCGGGTCGTCCCAGCCGCTCACGTGGCCGTGGTCCACCAGCTGCTTGAGCTTGCGCTTGCTGGTGATGACGTACGTCAGGTTCAGCCGCGCGAATTCGTACTGGCGCGGCGGCGGCGTGTTGATCAGGCCGCCTTCGGCCAGGCGCTGCAGCAACCAGTCGTACCAGGGCCGCTGGTCCTCGAACTCCAGCGTGCAGATGCTGTGGGTGATGTTCTCCAGCGCATCCTCGATCGGGTGCGCATAGGCATACATCGGATAGATGCACCACTTGTTGCCGGTGTTGTGGTGCTCCGCATGCTTGATGCGGTAGATGGTCGGGTCGCGCAGGTTGATGTTCGGGCTGGCCATGTCCAGCCTGGCCCGAAGCACCGCCTTGCCGTCCTCCAGCTTGCCGTCGCGCATCTCGCGAAAGCGCCGCAGGTTCTCGTCGATCGACCGCGACCGGAACGGGCTGTCCACGCCGGGCTTGCTGAAGTCGCCGCGATTCGCCCGCATCTGCTCCGGTGTCTGTTCGTCGACGTAGGCGAACCCGGCCTCGATCAGGTATTCGGCCGCCCGGTACATGAAGTCGAAGTAGTCGCTGGCCTGGTACAGGTGGCTGGTGCCGTTGGCCTCCCAGCTGAAACCCAGCCAGCGCACCGCGTCCTTGATGCCCTCGACGTACTCGATCTCCTCTTTCTCGGGATTGGTGTCGTCGAAGCGCATGTGGCACACGCCACCGTAGTCGCGCGCCAGCCCGAAGTTCAGGCAGATGCTCTTGGCGTGCCCCACGTGCAGGTAGCCGTTGGGCTCGGGTGGAAAGCGGGTGCGGATGCGGGCAGGGTCGACCTGGCCCGCCTGCTGCAGGGTGGCATCGCCGGGGCCGCCCGCCCAGTGGCGCTGGGCGTAGGTGCCTTGCTCGAGGTCACGTTCGATGACCTGGCGCAGGAAGTTGCTCGGCTTGCTGGCGGAGTCTTTGTCGGTCGGGGAAGCCATATCCCGAGGATTTTGTCATGCCTTGTTGCAGTGCACCCAAGCCAGGCGAGCAACCGCGTTCGTCACGCGATTTCGGAACGCGTGACGAAGTGGCGTTTTTGCCGACGAAGAGCGCTGCCGTTACGCCTGGCAACGGCTTTGACGAGGAGCATCTAGCGCGTGCCCGAGGCGGGCCTTCCAATGGATCGGACCGAGGTTTCTCCAAGCATTCGGCCCCGCGCCCACAAGCCGGGGCCTTCTTTTTGGGCCCCTTCGCTCGTTGGGTGGGTCGGTCCGTCCCGCGTTGTCATCTCGTGCCCGCCTTGGCTAGCGGTGGTGATCGTCCTTGGATGCGCTGCCGGCCTCCGGCGGGGTGGGAAACGGCTGCGGCATCAAGGCCTTGAGTTTCAGCTGGTCGCGCAGGTGGGGCCGCACGCTGTCGGCGCCGTGGCCGCTGTGTCCCGTTGCCGTGGCCCGCTCGACGAAGCCGCGTTGTCGCTTCGGCCCGCCGCGCCAGGTACCTCCGCGCCGGCCGTCCGGGTCGCTCGAGCTGTTGGGTTTTCCGTCCTTCATGATTGTTTCCCCTGAGTGCTTACAGGGTAAGGACCGCGTAACGGTTTACATGCCGGTCATGCCCAACGGTGACCGTCGGACTCGTTCGACCAGGCCGTAGTCCTCCGCGCCGGAACTGGCTGGCGCGCCGTGAAGCCGAGGCACAAAAAAGAACCCCCAGGTTTGAGGCCTGGGGGTAACAATGCCAGTCGCGGGACGGAGGGCCGGACCAGCTCACCCCGGAGGAGGAGGGGACTCAGAGGAGTCGGGGTGATCGGGAGACGAAAGCCGTGTGTTCCGTTTGTCGGTTGACACGCGCCTTTCGTGCAATTCGATGGCTTGAGTAAACCGCGCCAGGCGCGTTACGCCCTGTAGGACGCCGGCCACAGGCCGTGCCAGACGAAACCGTGGCCCGCACGGGCGGACGTCGTCTTCCCGGCGCGCCTACATCGTTGTCGGCAGCCACCCACGCCGCCCCTTGAACGCCCCTCCTAAGCTGGCCGCATGGCCAAAACCGTCAGCGACCACCTGTTGGAGCGCTTGCACGCCTGGGGCGTGGAGCGTGTGTTCGGCTATCCGGGCGATGGCATCAACGGCATCGTCGGCGCCTTCGATCGCATGGGCGGCGCCATGCAGTTCGTGCAGGCGCGCCACGAGGAACTGGCGGCCTTCATGGCCACGGCCCACGCCAAGTTCACCGGCGAGGTGGGCGTGTGCCTGGCCACGCAGGGGCCGGGCGCCATCCACCTTCTCAATGGCCTGTACGACGCCAAGATGGACCACCAGCCGGTGGTGGCCATCGTCGGCCAGCAGGCGCGCACGGCGCTCGGCGGCGACTACCAGCAGGAGGTGGACCTGCTGAACCTGTTCAAGGACGTGGCCGGCGAGTACGTGCAGATGATCACGGCGCCCGGGCAGGTCCGGCACGTGGTCGATCGCGCCTACCGGATCGCCCGCGACCAGCGCAGCGTGACTTGCATCATCGTGCCGCTGGACGTGCAGGAGGAGCAGGCGGTGGAGGCGCCACCGCGCAGCCACGGCACCATCCACAGCGGCATCGGGCTCACGGGCTATCGCAGCGTGCCGGATGAACTCGGCCTGCAGAGCGCGGCCGGGATCCTCAACGAGGGCCGGAAGGTGGCGATCCTGGCCGGGGCCGGCGCGCTCCACGCGACCGACGAACTGATCGCCGTCGCCGACCTGCTGGGAGCGGGCATCGCCAAGGCCCTGCTGGGCAAGGCGGCAGTGCCCGACGACCTGCCCTATGTCACCGGCGCCATCGGCCTGCTCGGCACGCAACCCAGCTGGGACCTCATGGAGCAGTGCGACACGTTGCTGATGGTCGGCTCCAGCTTTCCCTACTCGGAGTTCCTGCCCAAGGAGGGACAGGCGCGGGCGGTGCAGATCGACATCGACGGCCGCCGGCTCGGCCTGCGCTACCCGATGGACGTGAACCTGGTGGGCGACAGCCGCCTCACGCTGCAGGCCTTGCTGCCGCTGCTGCAGCGCAAGACCGACCGCAGCTGGCGCGACGGCATCGAGGCTGGCGTGGTGAAGTGGTGGCAGGCGCTGGAAGAGCGTGCCATGACGCCGGCCGATCCGCTCAATCCGCAGCGGCCGTTCTGGGAGCTGTCGCCGCTGCTGCCCGACGACTGCATCGTCACCTGCGACTCCGGTACGGTCGCGGCCTGGTACGCGCGCGACGTCAAGCTGCGGCGCGGCATGATGGGCTCGGTCTCGGGCAGCCTCGCGAGCATGGGATGCGGCCTGCCGTATGCGCTGGCCGCGAAGTTCGCGTACCCGGGACGGCCGGTCGTGGCGCTGATCGGCGACGGCGCCATGCAGATGCTGGGGATCAACGCGCTGGTCACGATCGCCGAGCGCTGGAAGGAATGGGCCGACCCGCGCATGCCGATCCTCGTGCTGAACAACGGCGACCTGAACATGGTGACGTGGGAGCAGCGCGCCAACGCGGGCGCGCGCCGTTACGACCCGTCGCAGCTCCTGCCGGGATTTCCGTATGCGGAGTACGCCAGGATGCTGGGGCTGCGTGGCGCCCGCATCGACCAGCCGGACCTGGTCAAGCCCGCGTGGGAAGAGGCCTTCGCCGCCGACCGCCCGATGCTGCTGGAGATGGTGGTCGACGGCAACGTGCCGCCGCTGCCGCCGCATGTGTCCGGCAAGCAGATCCGCAGCTACGTGAAGGCGCTGATCAGCCGCGACCCGGAAGCCCTGGAAGTGGTGAAGGCCACCGCCCGCGAATGGTGGGCGGAAGTGCGCAAGTAGCGGGTGCTAGAAGAACAGGCGGAACAGGCCGATCAGCAACAGCGACAGCACGATCGACACCGCGATCGAGCCGATCCATCCGAGCTTGTTGGAGAAGAAGAAAAACATGGGAAGGCCTCCGTCTTTTGGTCAGGCCAGCTTCCCAAGCTTGCACCGCTCACGCCGTCGGTGCGGTGCGGCGATGGTCGTAGGCACATGGTGCGTGGCAAGCCACACACCCTACAACGCCGGACCCCCATGGCGTGCGGGTCCACCCGCCGCGCACCATCAACCCGTAACCCGTATGGCGTGCGGGCTGCACCCGCGCACCATCAACCCGGAACCGTAGGGTGTGCGGGCTCCGCCCGCGCACCATCCCCTACATCGCCTTGAACAAGTGCGCGTACAAGCGGCTCACCGGCAATCGCTCGGTCCGTCCCCGCAATCCCAGATGCAGCTTGCCGGCTTCATCCCGATGCACCGCCTCGATGGCCGTCGCGCGCACCAGCGTGCCGCGATGCACCTGCCAGAACAGCTGGGCATCGAGCTGCGCCAGCAGCTCCTTCAAGGGTGTGCGGATCAGGACCTCATGGTCCGCGCACACCACCCGCACGTACTTGTCCGCCGCTTCGAAGTAGACGACTTCCTCCACCGGCACCAGGCGCAGGCTGTTGCCCACGCTGGCCTGGATCACCTTCAGCAGCGGCTGCGGCGCAGCCGGCGGCTGCGCCGCGTGCAGCAAGTGGCGCAACTGGACCAGCGTGGCATCCAGGTCGCCTTCGCCTCGCGCTGTCCGCTGCGACAGCACCGAGCGCAGCTTGTCGACCGTCTTCTGCAGGCGCGCGGACTGCACGGGCTTGAGCACATAGTCGACCGCCTGGGCTTCGAAGGCTTGCAGCGCGTACTGGTCATAGGCGGTGACGAACACCAGCGCGGGGAAGGGCACGTCGCTGGGCCAGGCATCGACCAGCTCGGCGCTGGCGTCGAGCCCGCCCAGTCCCGGCATGCGGATGTCGAAGAACAGCACGTCGGGACGGTGCCGCAGCGCTCCGGCGACGGCGGCGGCGCCGTCGCCCACGGTGGCTGCGATCCGCAGCTCCGGCCAGGCCCGCTTCAGTTCGGCTTCCAGCGCCTGCGCCAGCAGCGGCTCGTCTTCGGCGATCAGGGCGGTGGGCGTCATGCGATCGGCAGCAGCACGCGCGCCGAAGCGCCGTCACCGGAAGTCCGGAAGTCGAGGCTGGCGGCTGCGCCGTGCAGGGCGGCCAGCCGCTCGCGGATCTGCACCAGGCCGAAACCCTTGCGGCCGGACGCGGCCTGGGCGTCGCCGACGCCGCTGTCGCTGACCTCGATCACCAGCCGGCCCTGTTCGTCCCGGCGGGCTCGCACCACGATCCGGCCGCCTTCCACCTTGGGCTCGAGGCCGTGCTGGATGCTGTTCTCCACCAGGGGCTGCAGCAGCAGCGTCGGCACCCGCGCGGCGGCCAGTTCGGCCGGCAGTTCGAGCGTGTACTGCAGGCGCGGCCCCATGCGGATCGCCATCAGTTCCAGGTAATCGCGCAGGCGGTCGAACTCCTCCTGCAGCGAATGCGTCGTGCTGCGCGAGGCGTCGAGTGTCGCGCGCAGGTACGCGATCATGTGGTCCAGCATCTGCTGGGCTCTGGCCGGATCGACGGAGATCAGCGCCCGCAGGTTGGCCAGCGTGTTGAACAGCATGTGCGGCTCGAGCTGCGACTCCAGCAGCTTCAGGCGCGCCTCGTTCGCGTGCCGCTCGGCCTCGCCCATCTTGCGTTCGAGGTAGTGGCTGCGGTTGCGGCTGTAGAACCAGTAGCAGCCGGCGATCCCCGCCAGCGCGGTGATCAGGAGCGAGGTGCGCAGTTCGCCGCCGCGGTCGACGCCGGTGCCTGGCGCGTACAGGCGGAAGGTCTGGCAGAGGAAATCCGCCGCCAGGTGGCCCAGCAAGTAACCGCCGGCGATGCCGCCGGCCACCAGCAGCAGGCCCGGCACTCCGGCCGGCCAGCCGGTCTCGCGCGAGGAGGGCATCAGGTGCCGCCCGAGGTCGACGATGGCCCACGTGCTGGTGCCGATGAAGAGCGAGTACAGCAGCGGCGGACCATAGGGCTTGTCCGGCATGAACCCGTACTGGATGGTCGCGACCGCCAGGCAGAAGGCCATCACCTGCAGCATGTGCTGCAGCTTGCTGACCCAGTCGATCTTCATGGGCGTTCCTGCTCGCGTTGCAGCCGCTCGCGTTCGCGCTGCACCAGGCGTTCGCGAAAGCGGCTGCCCGAGCCGATCATGAAGACGGACACGCCATGCAGCACCAGCCCCACGCCCCACCCGACCACCGGAAACACCGACCACGGGCGGTGGCCGAAGCCATAGCGCGAGAAGGCGAAGAACAGGCCGTTCACGAGCACGAACATCAGCGCATGGATGTACCACCCCATCTTCGACCCCGCGCGTTTGCGGGCGAGGCGTTCGATCTCGGGGTCTGAAAGCTGGGGCATGGCGCGGTTCATTCTAGGGGAGCAGGTGCGTTCGGAAAAAGGCGGTGATGCGGGCGTCGACGGCGGGCAGTACCGCGCGGTCGAAGCCGGGCGGATCGGACAGCAGGTGGACTTCGGCTGCGCTCAGCAGCGCTGCTGGCGGCGGCGGCGACAGCATCGCGCCATGGCCTGCGGTGGGCAACTGCGCCAGCAGCTCGCATCGCGGCTGGCAGGCGGCGAGGATCGCGCCGCCGTGCCAGCGCGGGGCGAGCCAGCGGTCCTGGTCCGCCAGCACGAGGCCGAGCGGCACCCGAGGCACGGCCAGGGAGGCAGCGTCGAAGTCGGCTGCGAACGGAACGGCTGCCACCACTGCCTGGACGCGCGCGTCGAGGTGGACTTGCGGCGTGTCGTCGCGGAACAGCACGTTGATCGCGCCCAGCGCCACCTGCGTCTTCAGGCCGTCGAGGGCACTGCCGCGCAGTTGAAGCAAGAGACCGACGCACGCCGGGAAGTCTTGGGCGATGTGGGCTTCACAGTGCCGGCGAAAGCCTGCCGGCGACCAGCGGCCGCCGGCCAGGGTCAGCGCCGCGTGACCACCGGCCGACATGCCATAGACGCCAACCCGTTGCGTGGACACCAGCGGCCCGAGGACGGGGTGCGCCGCCACCGCATCGATCGCGCGTGAGACTTCGCCCGGCCGCAGCTTCCAGCTTTCCGGACCGGGCCGCGATGGATCCCGGAAGTTGTCCCGGTGGTGCCGCGGGACGGCGACGGTGAAGCCTGCCGCTACCAGCGAGCGGGCCAGCTCGGAATGGACCCAGGGGCTGCCGCCGGAACCATGCGAGATCACCACCAGGCGGCCGTTGCCGCGCTCCGGTGCCGCATTCGGCGCCAGCATCAAGGCGACGTGTTTCTGCACGGGTCGATCCGCCGCCGCGGTGGGATAGAACACGGTCACGGGGCCGTCCTCGCCCACTGCCGCCAGCTCCATCGTCCCGGTGCCGGCCTCCGCCGACAGCGGCAAGGTAACGGCGATCACCGCCAGCAGCACCACGGCGGCATAGCCGCGCAAGGCCGCGTTCACCACGGCCCCTGCTGGGCCTGGAGCCGGCGGCGTTCGCGTTCCACCAGCCTTTCGTGCAGGCCGCTACCGGCCAGCAGGAACACCACGGTGCCGTGGATGGCGAGTCCCAGGCCCCAGCCGAGGAGCGGGAACACCGCCCAGTGCCGGCCCTGCGACCAGGCGATGGTCACCAGCAGCAGGTTCACGGCAACGTACACGCTGGCATGGATGTACCAGCCCAGCTTCATGCCGGCGCGGCGGCGGGCGGTCTTTTCCAGGGAGGCTTGGGCTGGCGAGTTCATTGCGGTTCTCCTGCGATGGGGTGAAGTTCAGGCGAGGACGGAAGCACTCGGCGCCGCCAGGGCCAGCCGCCACAGGCGCGCGGCGCGGCCGATGAAGATGCCGGTGAAGGCGCCGTACAGGGCGGCCGCGGTCAGGGCGTATTGCGTGTCCTGCATCAGGCGGGGCGCCATCGCGAGGTCCACGCCGACCACGTACTTCACGCTGAAGATGCCGAGGATCAGCGCCAGAGGGACCAGGCTGCCGGGCAGGGTGTACATGCGGGTGGCTGGGTCGTAGGAAGCGTTGGCACGCCTGGGCAGGATCAGCGCAGCGGCGACCACGGCGGCCGCCAGCCACACAGCCAGCGCCTGGGCGAACAGCGGCGAGTTGCCGAAAGCCGCGACGGTGCCCCAGACGGAAAACACGGTCATGCCGATCGGCGTCAGCGACATGCGGGTGAGGCCGACCTGGCGGTCGCGTACCTGGCTGAAGCCGAGCACCAGCAGCGCGGCCAGCAGGCCCCCCACCCAGGCGGGGGTGTTGCGCAGGACGGGAGCGATCGCTTCCGGGTGTTGGGTGATGAGCTGGATCAACATGGCGGTTCCTTGGGAGTTGGGGGGACGGATTCAGAGCAGGCCGAGCTGCGTCCACAGCAGCTGGCCGAGAAAGCGCTGGGGCAGCAACGTGAAACCGCCGGCGACCACGCAGGCGCTGACGTAGAGGCCCTGCATGATCCTGCGATGCCCGGCGATGTCGCGCCGGGCGAGCTTCCAGAAGGCGCCGAACAGCGCCAGGAAGGTCACCGGGACCAGCAGGTGGACCCAGGTGAAGCCGCCGATGTTGAAAGCGTGCCGGTTACGGATGAACAGCGCCGAGATGGCGGTGACGAGAATCAGCGTCACCCAGGCGTAGCCGAAGGCGCGATGCAGGAGGGGGTGCTGGGTGCGTCCGCGCCGCGCCCACAGGGCGACCGGACCGAGGACCACGGCCGCGAGGGCGGCGGTCATGTGGACTGCGATGACGGGCGTCAGGGTCATGGTCATGGTGGGCTCCTTGCGTATGGAGCGCACTGTGACCGCCGCCCCCGCCAGGGGCCACGGGCTTGCGACGAACCGCGCCGGCGCGGGCGCGAAATGCAATCAGGGCGGAGCGAACGGCACGGGCGTCGCGCCCGTGCCAGCCCCTGTCATCAGGCCGTGGGCATGCTCCGGGCCCAGATGCGGCGGTGTTTTTCCGCCAGCTCCTGCTGGCGCAGCATGATCCGCGGCACATCCGGATGCATCGGGTTGATCTCTTTCATCGCCCACTTGTAGAAGGCCTGGGCGCATACAACGTGGAGGAGGTTGATGATTTTCATGCCCTCATGGTTGCCGCCGGCCCGGTGCCGGGCTGTAGGTTCCCTGCGCGACCATGGTTGGAGCTTTCCGACACGCCCTGTCAGACGGAATCGGCTGCTGAGCCAGCCCGCGGCAGGTTTCGTGCCGCACGACCCCCATAATCCGCCCTTTCCAAAAGGGAGCTTGCGTGGACGCAGTGTTGCTGGTGAAGGCCGCGATCATGGGCATCGTGGAGGGGCTGACGGAATTCCTGCCGATCTCCAGCACGGGCCACCTCATCCTGGCGGGAGCCTTGCTGCACTTCGACGACGAAAAGGCCAAGGTGTTCGACATCGCGATCCAGACCGGCGCGATCCTGGCGGTGATCCTGGTGTACTGGCAGAAGATCCGCTCCACCATCGTCGCCCTGCCGAGCGACGAGGTAGCGCAGCGGTTTGCCTTGAACGTGCTGGTGGCGTTCATCCCGGCCGTGGTGCTCGGGCTCGCGCTGGGCAAGGCGATCAAGAGCCACCTGTTCACGCCGGGGGTGGTGGCCACCACTTTCATCCTGGGCGGCCTGGTGATCCTGTGGGCCGAGCGCCGCCAGCAGGTGGCGCCGCGGATCAACGAGGTCGAGGAGATGCGCTGGACCGACGCCCTCAAGCTCGGCCTGGTGCAATGCCTGGCGCTGGTGCCCGGCACCAGCCGCAGCGGCGCCACCATCATCGGCGGCATGCTGCTGGGCCTGTCACGCAAGGCAGCGACCGATTTCTCGTTCTACCTCGCCATCCCGACGCTGATCGGTGCCGGCGCCTACAGCCTGTTCAAGGAACGCGGCGTGCTCTCGGTGGACGACCTTCCGATGTTCGGCGTCGGTTTGCTGCTGGCCTTCATCAGCGCCTGGCTGTGCATCCGCTGGCTGCTGCGCTACATCTCGAGCCACAGCTTCGAGCCGTTCGCCTGGTACCGCATCGCATTCGGCATCGTGGTGCTGGCGACGGCGGCGACCGGCTGGGTGGACTGGCGCAGTTAGGCTCGCCGCACGCGCGGCCGGCGAAAGGGCCGCCATGCGCCTTCGGGCTGGGCCAGCCGGTCGGCCACGATCCGCAGCACCTCGGGATGCGTCGGCATGCCCATGTGGCTGGCCTGCACCGCGATGTTCTCGACGTCCGGAGCCGCTTCCTCGAGGCAACCCTTCCATGACACCACACCGTCGGTCTTGCTGTAGATCGACGAGGTAGGCACGGGCGGACGCTGGCGCAGGTGCTCCTGCAACGCGGGGGTCAGGTGCGAAGTGTCGCCGCCCATCATGCGCAGGATGGTGCCGGCGTGGTTGCCGCCGCCGAGCGATCCGAAGGGGGTGGCCAGCGTGATCACCTGCCGGACCGCTTCAGGGCACTGCTTGGCGACTTCACGGGCGTAGATGCCGCCGAGACTCCAGCCTACGAGGCTGACCTTGCGGCCGTGCAACTGGTGCAGCGCGCGCACGCGCTCGACCAGCCGCCCGACCCAGGTGGCGATGTCGCCGTCCGGGCCGCGGTTGACGCCGAGCTCCCAGTCGTGGACGGTGAAGTTGCAGTTTTTCAGGTGGTGCCGCAGCTGGCTGGTGGCCATGGAGCTGGCGCCGAGTCCCGGGTAGACCACCACCGGGTGGCCATCGCCGGCGACCCTGGGGGGACGGCCGAGCGGCGAGGTACAGATGTCGAGCAGTGCCCGGAAAGGTTCGCTGGCGAGGAGCGCCAGCGAAGGTGCCTGGAAATGCAAGGCTTGGGAAGAGGGCATGGGTCCAATGTGCGGGCGAGACCACCCGGCTGGTGTGGGCAGCCTGGACCCGAAGATGTAGGACATTGCTGCAATGCAACAATGTACCTCATCAGGAGGGGAGCGCCAGCAGGCCTGCTTCGATGGCGGCCGCCGTGGCGACCGGCTTTTCCATGGGAAACAGGTGGCTGCCGTCCAGCATCGTGATGCGGCCTTGCGTCACCTTTTCGGTCATCGCCATGCCCACCCGCTGGACCTCGACCGATTGCAGGCCGCCGATGAAGGCGGCCGGGCAGCGCAGCGGGTGACGCTGCAGCAGACCATGCAGGTTGTCAGGCAAAGTGTTGTAGATCAGCGTCTCGACGTCGCGATCGAAGCTCAGCACCCGTTCGCCATCCTCGTCGTGCGTGCCGTGCGTGATGTAGTCGGCCAGCACCTGGGGGTCCCAACGGGCGAAGGCCTTCTTGTGGCGAAAGTGCTCCAGCGCTGCTTCCGGCGACGGCCAGCGGTTCTTGCGCTTGCGGCTCACCGCGCCGGGCGAGAGGGCGCCCACCAGCGGTGTGTGCTTGGCGGCGCGAACCGCCTGCGACTTCCAGCCGCCCAGCAGCGGTGAGTCCAGCATCAGCACGCCGCCTGCCAGCTGGGGATGGCGTGCCGCGCACATCACGCTGAGGAAGCCGCCGAGCGAGTGGCCGACCAGCTGGGCCGGCTCGCCGGCCTTGTGCACCTCGCGCTCGGCGAAGTCGTGCAGCTGCTGCACCAGGTAGGGCCAGTTGTTGGTGGCCGGATAGTCCGTCTCGTGGCCGAACCGGTCCGGCGCCTTCACCGTGAAGCCACGCGAGCGCAGCTGCTTGAACAACACGCCATACGTGCCCGCGGGAAAGCTGTTGGCGTGCGAAAAGACGATCAGGGGCATGAATCACCGTCATTCCGGTGCAGGCGGGAACCCGGATCTGCCGCGTTCAGGCTTGCGGCGCCGCGGCCAGTTTCAATGCCCTGGGTCCCCGTGTGCGCGGGAACGAGGTCGGTCAAATCAGCCGCTCTTCCGGCCGCGTGATCTTGCGCAGCGGCTTGCTGCGGCCGCTGTTGCCGGCCATCAGCGGCGTCTCGGTGTGCGAGTCGTCCCAGACCGGGTCGTCCAGGCTGTCGAACACCTCGCGCAGCTTCTGCCCCCAGCTCGAATGCAGCATCCGGTAGTACGGGTTCTGCATGTCGATGCAGACCACCTTGTCCGTCTGGTAGTCGTCCACCTCGTAGACCACCAGGTCGAGCGGCGGGCCGACGGACAGGTTCGACTTCATGGTGGAATCCATGGACACCAGGGCGCACTTGGCCGCTTCGTCCAGCGCCGTCTCCGGCGTCAGCACGCGGTCGAGCACCGGCTTGCCGTACTTGTATTCGCCGATCTGGAAGTACGGCGTCTCCGGCGTGGCCTCGATGAAGTTGCCGGCCGAGTACACCTGGAACAGGCGCATGCCCTCGCCGCGGATCTGGCCGCCGAAGATCAGGTTGACGTTGAATTCCACGCCCGCCTGCTGCAGCGACTTGGCGTCGCGGTCGTAGACGTGGCGCACCGCCTGGCCCAACACCCGGCACGCATCGAACATGCTGGTGGCGTTCCAGATCGTGATCGGCGAGTCCGAGTCCTTTTCCTTCAACTGCTCGACCTGCAGGATCTCGCGCACCGACTGCGCGATGCTCAGGTTGCCGGCCGACAGCAGCACCATGAAGCGGTCGCCCGGCTTCTCGTAGATGATCATCTTGCGAAAGGTGCTGATGTTGTCGACGCCCGCATTGGTGCGCGAGTCCGACAGGAACACCAGGCCCGCATCCAGCTTGATTCCGACGCAGTAAGTCATGTTTTGATCAGTTTCTTCAGCGTGTAGAGCGCGTCGAGGGCGTCGCGGGGCGTCAGGGCGTCGGGGTCGAGCGCCGCCAGTGCCGCTTCCAGCTTGCCGGGACTGGCCGCTTCGGTGGCCGGCGGCGCTGCGAACAAGTCTACCTGCTCGCGGCTGCTCTCCTGGTGTTTCTCCAGCGCGGCGAGCGCATGCCGGGCATGGTTCACCACGGCGTTGGGCAGTCCCGCCAGCCGCGCCACCTGGATGCCGTAGCTGCGGCTGGCCGGCCCGGGCTGGATCTCGTGCAGGAACACGATGTCGGCGCCCGACTCCGCCGCGCCCACGTGCACATTGACGGCGCAGTGGTGCCTGGCCGGAAATTCGGTCAGCTCGAAGTAGTGCGT
>JAQGMY010000412.1 GCA_028292105.1 Ramlibacter sp. | reverse complement strand
CGCAGGTCTACCTGGAAGGCAGCCTGCGCACGCGCAAGTGGACCGACAAGGACGGCGTCGAGAAGTACACCACCGAGATCCGCGCCGACCAGATGCAGATGCTGGGCAAGCGCGAAGGCATGGGCGGCCCGTCGGGGGATGACGAAGGCGGCGGCAGTGCTGGTGGTGGCGGCGGCGGTGGCTATGAAGCGCCGCGGCGCTCCGCGCCTCCGAGCCGCGCCCCGGCGCCGGCTGCAGCGCAGCGCCCGGGCGGCGGCGCGGCGAAGCCGGCTTCTGGCTTCGATGACATGGATGACGACATTCCGTTCTGAGAATCGCCTTCGGCTGTTCGTCAACGCTCAGGCCCGCCCAGTCGCAGCGGGTCTTTTCGCGCGTTCTCGCGAGTCGAACGTCATTGAATACGGGAGCGACGGTCTACACCTCCGTGCTTCATCGGCATCGGTGTGCACGGGCGCGACGGGAATCTCGGAGGTGGCCGGCGGCAGGCCGCGCCTGCGGGGTCGACCGAAGGGTGAGGCCGCACTTGTGCCGTTTGCGCGGTGGGCGCCAAGAAACTTGAACCCGATGCTACTTAGACGAGCAGCCAACAGGCAAGCGGCGGGAGAAGCACAGCCCCGCAAGCAATGAAGAACCACGGCTGTTTGCTCTTGCGAGCCTGGAGCAGTGCTGACACAGCGATCGCCGCCAGCGCGAAGCAGATGACTGCCATCGCTACTGCAGGTACACCGCTGACGAATGTCGTCTCACGCGCGTAGCGATGGGGCGCGTGGTGGAAGCCACCGACGGCGACGATCAGCCAGCCACCAGCGTAGCCGCACAGGCCGAGCGCGGAAATCGCAATATTCGCAGCAGTGGATAGCTGAGGCGATTCGGTCATTCGGCCCAACGTCGCAGTTGACCGGCACGCGCTGGCATTGCGCCGCAAGGGCCAGGCTCGCCAGCACGTCTTGCGGCGCAATGCCGCTGCGTGTCCGCGTCGTACGACCTGTCAGGCGGCGGATGGCCCAGGTATGCGACTCGCGTGGCGGGTGCTAGACTTTCCTGCATGAACGCGCGCGTAGATCACCTTCTGCACGAAGCTTTGGAGCTTCCGGACGAACAGCGCTCTGCTCTCGTCACGGCGCTGCTCGACAGTCTCGAGGGTAGCGCAGATCCCTCGATTGCGGAAGATTGGCGGGAAGAAGTACGCAAGCGCCGCGCAGCTCTCCGCGCCGGCACCGTGCAATCCGTTCCTTGGGCCGACGCCAAGGCACGCATCAGCGCTCTGTAATGAGCTTCCGGGTTTCGCTTCTGCCGGCAGCAGAAGAGGAGATCGCGCAAGCCTTTCACTGGTACTTTGGACGCAGCCCGTTCGCGGCCGACGCGTTCCGTACCGAAGTGGTCGCGGCAATCGATAGCCTCGCCGAGGATCCGCTGATGTGGCCCGCGGATCCGGAGACAGTCCGCTACTACATCCTCCGGCACTTCCCCTACACGATTCACTACGAGGTCACAGGCACGGATGTGATCGTGCTGGCAGTCGCCCATCAGCGGCGGCGGCCTGGCTATTGGCAGGACCGTTGATCGAGCATGCGGCCAGCCGCCGTCGAACGTTGGAGTTGACGGAGTGCACGACCAGCGCCCGACGAAGCGGCGCCGGCGTACCCTGGTCAAAGAGAACGCGCACTACACAACCGCCGCAGAACCAGGGGCAGCGTGCTCAAGAACAGCGCGGACTTGTTCCAGGGACGCGCCTGGGAACCACTGGACGAAGTCCTGGATTGACGCGCCGTCCTCAAGGTTTTCGAAGAGTGCAGCGACCGGCACGCGCGTGTCGCGGAACACCCAGGCTCCGCTAACACGGCTAGGGTCTTGCTCCACGGCGGAACAACTGGACCAGTCAATCATGGTGCTCATGCTAGCAACGACGGCCAGTGATGGCTAACGTAGAAATGTGGGCGCACAGCAGGCGGACGAACTTGCTGCTGCGCAACGGCATCCCCTACGCAGGCCGCAGTTCATGGACCGCAGCGCACCTGCGCTGGCTAGGCAGTGTGAAGCTGCCCGAGCCGCCGCCGCAGCTCGCCTTCCAGGAGTACCCGCATGCCATCACCGAGTCGGGCGCTCGCCAGCAAAGGGCCCGAGGGCGCCCCTAGCTAGGGTTGATACGCTTCATGCACATACTGTTTAGACCTAAAGTAATTTAGGCGAGTATCACCATGAATGCCGGAATCACGCGATCGCGCCCCGGTCGGCCCTGTCGATCGGCCACCGTTCTGAACTTCAATTTTCGGAGATGTGCAATGCACAAACCTCGTGACGAGGGTGGTCCCCGGAACCGCGGGAATCCACGACGCGGATTCCTGAAAGCAGCAGCCGCCAGTGGCGCGGCTCTGAGCATGTTGAATCATGCTCAGGCTGCTGCAGAGACGCAGACCCGGTTCAATGGCGAACCTGGCAGTCGTTATGTGATCCGTCGTGGATCGGTCCTGTCCATGGATCGGGCGGTTGGCGACTTCGCCGAGGCCGACGTGCTCGTCGAGGGCAACACGATCAAGGCAATCGGGCCGAACTTGAGCGTCGGCGAGGCCCCGGAGATCGATGCGCGTGGTTGTCTGGTGATGCCGGGATTCGTCGACACCCACTGTCACCTCTGGAATACTTTTCTGCGAGGCTCGATTCGCGGCGATGACCCGGCGCGGGGCTACTTCCCCGTCACCAACCTCGCCGGCCCGCTTTGCACGCCCGAGGACGCGTACAACTCGGTTCGGTTCGGAATCGCCCAAGAACTCCTTTCGGGGATCACCACGGTCAACAACTATGCGCACAACGTCCGGTCCGCTGCTCACGCCGACTCGGAGATCAAGGCCATGTTGGAGGCTGGCATACGCGGTCGGTTTTCGTACGGCCCAGCTGGCGGGCGGACAGGCAGGGTCAACATGGCTGATGTCGCCCGGCTACAAGCCACGTGGCGGACCAATCCGCGACTCACGATCGGGGTCAACCTGGAGAACCCACCCCCGACGGGACCGATCGACACCTTCATTCGTGAAGTCACCGAGGCTCGGAGGCTGGGAGCTCCCATATCACTGCACTCTTTCGCCAATCCCGGACTGTACGAACCGCTGCAGAGCAGAGGCTTTTTCGGTCCGGATGTGTTGTTCATCCACGCTCAAGGATTCACCGACCAACAGCGCCGGATCCTCGTCGACAACGGTGTGAAGCTCAGCATGTCGCCAGTGATCGAGATGCCCTATTCGACCGTGCGCAGTGGCTACATCCAGTTCGACGAGCTGGAACAACTCGGTGCGAAATTGAGCCTTTCCATCGACTCTATCGGAGCGTCGGCCAACGCCGACTTCTTCAACGTCATGAGGGCGCTCCAGTTCTCCCACAAGCAGAGAGCCGACACCAAGACGAAACTCCTTCCGCGTCGCATCGTCGAACTCGCGACCATCGAAGGCGCGCGAACCCTCGGCCTGGACGGCCAAGTAGGGTCGCTTACGCCGGGCAAGAAAGCCGACATCATCATGGTCCGCAAGACTGACATCAATATGGTGCCGGTCATGGACCCGTACTTTTCGCTGGTGTACTCAGGACTCCCGCAGAACGTGGACACGGTCGTCGTTGACGGCAAGATGCTCGTTGCGAATGGAAAACTTACGTCTCTCGACGTGGGCGCCGTCATCACGGCTGCAAATTCGTCGGCCCAGCGGCTCGAGCTTCAAATGAGCAAGTCGCTGCCGTAGCGGAGTGCCGAGACTGCTGCCGGCTCGGGCGCAGGTTTAGCCGGATTGGTGTTTGTTGAGTCGTACTTGCACGATGGAATGCGCATTCGGTTTGTGGCCAATAACAGTCCTGCGTTCATGAAGGTCTAGAAACACAGCTTGTGGACCCAGCTGAAACTCGCGCCCTCGTTCAGCTAACGTTGGAGTTGACCGGCGACCGGCGGGTACGGCCGGAGCGAAGCGACGGCCCGCCGCTGGGCGTCCGTGTCGAACGACCTGTTAGGCCGCATCACCTTCCCCCGGCCGTGGAATATGCAATGAGCCAGCCGATCCCGCCAGCTAGGAGCAGCTTCGCCCACTCACTTTGCATTGAGATCAAGGCCCGTGACAGCTTGTGCATGTACCTGACGTCCGCAATCTTCATGCCGATCA
>JAQGMY010000354.1 GCA_028292105.1 Ramlibacter sp. | reverse complement strand
CCACCAGGTCGGTCTTGCTGATGAAGATCTGGTCGGCGAAGCCCACCTGGCGGCGCGCCTCCTGCCGGTCATTGAGCTGCTGGTCGGCATGCTTGGCATCGACCAGCGTGAGGATCGAATCCAGCAGGAAGCTTTCGGCGATCTCGTCGTCCATGAAGAAGGTCTGGGCGACCGGCCCGGGATCGGCCAGGCCAGTGGTCTCGATCACCACCCGGTCGAAGTCCAGCAGGCCCTTGCGCTTCTTGGCGGCCAGCAGTTGCAGCGCCGAACGCAGGTCTTCGCGGATGGTGCAGCAGATGCAGCCATTGCTCATCTGCACGATCTGTTCCTTGGTCTCGCTGACCAGGATCTCGTTGTCGATGTTCTCTTCGCCGAACTCGTTCTCGATGATGGCGATCTTCTGGCCGTGCGCTTCGCTCAGCACGCGCTTGAGCAGGGTCGTCTTGCCGGAGCCGAGGAAGCCGGTAAGGATGGTGGCGGGGATGAGGCTCATGGCCGCTAGTTTAGGCCTTGCGGATCACCACCAGCCCCTTGAGGTACTCGCCCTCGGGGAAGGTCAGGGTCATGGGGTGATCGGGTGCGGCGCCCAGGCGATCGGCAACATAGCCGTCGACGCCGGAATCCGTCCCGGCCGAGGCCACGATCTTGTGGAACAGGTCGGCGGAGATCCCGCCGGAGCACGAGTAGGTGAACAGGACGCCGCCGGGTGCCAGCAGCTTCAGTGCCAGCCGGTTGATGTCCTTGTAGGCGCGGGCGGCGCGTTCCGCATGGGCCACGGTCGGCGCCAGCTTGGGCGGGTCGAGCACGATGGCGTCGAAGGTCTGGCCGCTCGCGCCGAAACGGCGCAGGCTGGCGTTGACATCGGCATCGAGGAATTCGGCGCGCCCGGCACCGAAGCCGTTCAGGGCCACGTTGGCCCGGGCCCGCTCCAGCGCCGGACCGGAGGAGTCGATCGAGGTGACCTCGGTGGCACCACCGGCCAGCGCAGCCACCGTGAAGCCGCCGGTGTAGCAATAGCAATTCAGCACCCGCTGCGCGCCCAGCCGCCGCACCCACTGCGAGAAACGGGCGCGGCTCTCGCGCTGGTCCAGGTAGAAGCCGGTCTTGTGGCCGCTGGCGATGTCCAGCCCGAACTTCCAGTCATGTTCGAGGATCGTCAGTTCGGTCGGGCCCTCGCCTCGCAGCCAACCCTTGACCTCCGGCAAGCCCTCCAGGCCACGCGAACTGGCGTCGGAGCGTTCATACAGGCGTTGCAGCCCGGTCACCTCCAGCAAGCCGTCCGCCAGTACCTTCTTCCAACGCTCGGCGCCGGCCGAGAGGAACTGCGCCACCAGGGTGTCGCCGTAACGGTCGACCACGAATCCCGGCAGGCCGTCCGACTCGCCGTGGACCAGCCGCACGCCCTCGCTCGGGACCTGCAGGCGGGCGCGCATCGCCACGGCAGCCGCCAGGCGCCGGTGGAAGAAGGCCGGATCGATGCGGTCAGCCTCGTCGAAGCTCCAGGCGCGGGCCCGGATCTTGGAAGCGGGGCTGAACGCCGCCCAAGCCAGGAATTCTCCCCCGTGGCCTTCCACCTTGACGGTCTCCCCGGGGTCCCCGCTGCCCCGCGCGACCGCGGAATCGAAGATCCATGGGTGTCGGCGCAACACTGAGCGCTCCCTACCCTCCCGCAAGCGAATCACTTTCATGTCCCTATTGTCGGGGGAGCCGGAAAGCGTAAGAATCTGCAACAGGATTATCTAGGCAAGGAGAAGCGTCGCATGGGTCTGTTCGCCCGGAGCCGCCACATGGTGGCAGCGTTGCTGTTCCTGGCCGTCCTGCTGGCCGGCAGCTTCGCGCATGCCCGGACGATCCTGACGCTGGATCCCGAGCACCAGCCACTGATGCTGCAGGACGCGGGCGACGCCTGGCTGGATGAAACCGGCAAGGCGACGGTGCAGGAGGTCGCCAGCCAAAAGGGCATCACCTGGCACGCCACGGCGCCCGAGACCATCTACAAGCTCGCCGGCGGCAAGGCGGTGTGGGTCCGCTTCACCGTCCCGCCCAGCCCCACCCTGGAACGCTGGTACCTGGAAGTCGTGTATCCGGGCATCGACCGGGTCGAACTCTTCACCCAGACGGCGCCAGGCAAATGGACTTCGCAGGTCGCCGGCGACTCGCTTCCGGTCGCGTCCTGGCCGGTGCCGCATCGGCAGCCGATCCTGCCGATCGCTGTTTCCCCCCTGGAACCGCGCGTCCATTACCTGCGCATCCAGAACGGCACCATCTTCGGCGCGCCGCTGCAGTTCGTGAGCGAGCAGTACGTGAGCCTGACGCAGCAGAGCGTGGCGCTGGGGCTGGGCGTCTACCTCGGGCTGGTGGTGCTGGCGGTGGTGCTGGCCGGCGTCGGCGCAGTGTCGCTGCAGGACAAGGGCTACTGGCTGTTCGCCCTCTCCGCCGTGATGATGTGGCTGTGCCAGGCCTCGCTCACCGGGCTGGCGGGCCTGCACATGTGGCCGACCCTGGTCTGGTGGAACAACATGGCGCCGCAGGTCACGCCCTTGTTCGCCATCGCTTCGCTGCAGGTCTTCTTCGCCGAGGTCGTGTCGCTGCCGCAGCGTTCGCGCATCACCTACCGCGTGCTGGTCGCTGCCGCACTCGCCTCCCTTCCCCTGGCGATCTACATCATGATCACGCCCGACGTGATGGAGCGCCTGCGCATCATCGTGCTGTATGTCTGCGGCGCTTCCGTCCTCGGCCTGTTCGTGGTGGTCTGGGCCAGTCTGCGCGGCGACCGTTACGCCGGCTGGCTGCTCCTGGGCTGCGTGCCGGTCGCCATCGGCGCCGGCTTCCCGCTGGCCCGGGCGGGCGGACTGATCCCGGTGAGCTTCATGACCACCTACGGCATGCAGATCGTGATCGCGATCGAGCTGCCCGTGCTGCTGGTGGTGCTGGCCATGCGCAGCCAGCACCGTCGCGAGCACACGCGGCGGATCCAGGGGCTGGACCGGATCGACCCGGCCACCGGCCTGATCAATTCAGCCGTGTTCCACGAACGCCTGGTGCGGCTGACGGCCCGTTCCCAGCGGCTGAAGTTCCGCAGTGCGATGCTGCTGGTCGACATCGGCAACATCGACCAGATCCGGCGCCAGTTCGACGCCGACTCCGCGCGCGAACTGACGCTGCGGGTGGCCGGCCGGCTGCTTTCGGTGGCCCGCGAGATCGATACCGTCGCGCGGCTGTCGGAGCACCGGTTCGGCATCCTGCTCGAAGGTCCGCTGCACGCCGACGAAGTCGCGGAAGCCGGGCCGCGCGTGGTGGCGCGCTGCCTGATGCCGTTCAAGGGCCGGCCGCTCGAGTGGGCGGCGCACGTCCGGGTGGCGCAGGCGCTCATCCCCATGGACGGCACCGATCCGGCCCAACTGATCGGCCGCCTCGAAATGCTGCTGGCCAGCGCCCCGGCAGACAGCCGCCGGGCGGTGTTCATGCTGTCGAAGGCGGGGGCGCTGACGCTGGCCTGAGCGAGGGGGATGGTGCGCAGCAAAGCTGCAGACCCCACGAAGGGAGCCGGGCGTGTAGGGTGTGCAAGCTTCGCTTGCGCACCATCCCCTACCGACTATTTCCTCTTCGCCCGCGGATGCGCCGCGTCATACGCCTTTGCCAGATGCTGGAAATCCAGCCGCGTATACACCTGGGTCGTCCCGATGTTCGCGTGCCCCAGCAATTCCTGCACCGCGCGCAGGTCGCC
>JAQGMY010000352.1 GCA_028292105.1 Ramlibacter sp. | reverse complement strand
CCGACCTTGGCCAGCCGGTCCAGCAAGACCGGGCTGCGCAGCAGGGGAAGGAAGGGGCCGTAGACCCCTTTCCTGGGACTGTCGATCAGGGCCTGCGCCGCGGCGCGCTGGGCTGGCGTCATGGATTGCGCAGCGGGCATCGGCAGGCGTTCGCCGCCCGGTCGGGCGTAGCCTTGCGGCAGGGGAGATCGGTCAGGCATCGGCGGCTCCTTGGGATGAAAGCCGCAATGATGCCGCCGCCAGCCGGCGGGCCATTGGAGCGGCGGCGCGGTGGGTTCGGCGCTCGCTCACCGCCCCCTGCGGATCGTGACGCCTCTTCCACCGCTTCTTACCCGACCAGCGCCCGAACCCGCTGCGCGCTCACGTCGTTCAGGCAGCGAAAGTGCCCCAGCGGACATTCCCGCTGGAAGCATGGCGAGCAATCCAGCGGCGGCACGTAGTCAGGATCCTGCTTCAACCACACCACCTGCGCCTTCGGGTTCAAGGGAGGCGTATGCAGCGGACTGGACGACCCGAACAATGCCACCTGCGGCACGCCGAAAGCGGCCGCCACGTGCATCAAGCCCGAGTCGTTGCTGACCACGTGGCCGGCGCCCGCGATCAGCGCGAAGGCCTCCATCAACGACGTCCTGCCGGCGAGATTGCGGCACAGGCCCGGCGCCTGCGCCGCGATGTCTTCGCACAGCGCGTGCTCCTTGGCCGATCCCAGCAGCAGTACCGGCCGGTCGAGCAAGGCCGCCAGCCCGCCGAAGTGCGGCCACCGCTTGGCCGGCCCGTACTCCGCTCCCGGCGCCATCACCACATAGCCGCCGCGCGCCAAGCCATGCTGGTCCAGCACTGCAGCGACGGCCGGCGGCGCCAGCGCTAGTTGCGGCCGGTCGGAATCGATGCCTCCTTCGCCGCTCAAGGCCGAATAGAAGGCGACCATCGGCGGCTTGTCCCTGGGATTCTTCAGCCGGTGCGTCAGCAGCCCCACGCGTGCTTCACCGAGGTAACCCACCCGGCGCGGGATGCTGGCGAGGAACGGCAGCAGCGCACTCTTGATGGAGTTCGGCAGCACATAGGCGGTGTCGAACCGGCCTTGCAGTTCACGCCCGAGCGAACGCCTGGCCTTGAACTGCAAGCCGCCATGGCGAAACGGGAATTCGATGACTTCGGCGACCTGCGGCATGGCGCGGTAGACCGGCGCCACCCAGGGCAGCGCCCCCACCGTGAGCCGCTCGCCGCGCGCGTGCAGGCGGCGCAGCAGCGGCTCGGTCATCACCGCATCACCGATCCATTGCGGGGCGATGACGAGAGAGTGGGTCACGGATGCCTGTCATCCCGGCCTAGTGCCGGGATCCATGCAGCGCGAGAACCGGGGAGGCATGGATCCCGGGTCGGGCCCGGGAAGACAGGTTCGCTGTTCAGTGGCCACCGCCGAAGTGCTCGCCTTCGCGCAGCTTGTAGACCATGCCGCAATAGGGGCACTTGGCGGCGCCGCTCTGGGCAACGTCAAGGTAGACCCGCGGGTGGCCGTTCCACAGCTTCATGTCGGCCTTCGGGCTCGGGCAGAAGATGCCGCCATTGGAATTGAGGTCCTTGGCGACGAGTTCGACGACTGCTTCCTTGCGCGCGGGCGTGCTCATGCTCAGACCTTTGCCAGCCAGTGCGCGTACTTGGGATTGCGGCCGTTGACGATGTCGAAGAAGGCGTTCTGGATCTTCTCCGTGATCGGGCCACGGCGGCCGATGCCGATCTCCACGCGGTCGAGCTCGCGGATGGGCGTCACTTCCGCCGCGGTGCCGGTGAAGAAGCACTCGTCGGCGATGTAGACCTCGTCGCGGGTGATGCGCTTTTGCACCAGCTCTATCCCCAGGTCCTTGCAGATCTGCATCGTCGTGTTGCGGGTGATGCCGTTCAAGGCGCCCGCGGACAGGTCGGGCGTGTAGACGACGCCGTCCTTGACCACGAACACGTTCTCGCCGGCGCCTTCGGAGACGAAACCGGAGGCGTCCAGCAGCAGCGCTTCGTCGTAGCCGTCGTCCAGCGCTTCCATGTTGGCCAGGATGGAGTTGCTGTAGTTGCTGACCGCCTTGGCCTGCGTCATCGTGATGTTGACGTGGTGGCGCGTGTAGCTGGAGGTCTTCACGCGGATGCCGCGCTGCATGCCCTCTTCGCCCAGGTAGGCGCCCCAGGGCCAGGCGGCGATCATCAGGTGGATCTGGTTGCCGCGCGGGCTGACGCCCATCTTCTGCGAGCCGATCCAGGCCAGCGGCCGCAGGTAGCAGCTTTCGAGCTTGTTGGCGCGCACGACCTGCTTTTGCGCTTCGTTGACCTGCTCCTTGGAAAACGGCATCTTCATGCGCAGGATCTTCGCGCTGTTGAACAGCCGGTCGGTGTGTTCCTGCAGGCGGAAGATCGCGGTGCCGCCGGCCGTGTTGTAGGCACGAACGCCCTCGAACACGCCGCAGCCGTAATGCAGGGTGTGGGTGAGCACGTGGATCTTGGCGTCGCGCCATTCGACCAGCTCCCCGTCCATCCAGATCTTGCCGTCGCGGTCGGCCATCGAGGGTACTGCGCTCATGGGAATGTCTTTCTACGTGGGAATCGCGGAACCGGCCATTTTACGGCGCGGGCGTAGCCGACTGATCCGCGGTGGCTTGCGGGCGGTAGAGCTCCCACTTCACCAGCTTGCCGTTGAGGAACTCGCAGGTGACGAAGGAGTCGCTGCCGTCGGCCCAGCGATAGATCTCGGGCTGCACTTCCTTCGGGCTCAATTGCTGGCCCAGTGCGCGGGTCATGCCGACCACGTGCATCAGGTTGAGCCCGGGACGCAGCTTGGCATTGAGCATCACGGCGCTATCGCAATAGCCTACCGGCCGGGACGACGCGCGCTGCAGCACCTTCATGATGCGCGTGAAGTGCAGCAGCATCCACATCACGATGCCGCCGACGGCCGCGGCCACGCCCGGCCAGCCCATGCCTTGCCAGGCGGCCACGACCACCACCACGCCCAGGATGGGCAATACGATCTTCTGGAAATTCATGACGCGATTGTGCGATACCGCGTCAGGCCAGGCCGCGCACCACTTCGAGCGCCTCTTCGATGCGCTCCACCGGGTGGATGGTCATGCCTTCGAAGTCCCGGTTGGCGCCCTTGCCTGGCTTGGGTGCATTGGCCTTGGGCACGATGGCCATGGAAAAGCCGAGCTTGGCGGCTTCCCGCAGGCGCTCCTGGCCCCGCGGCGCCGGTCGCACCTCGCCGGCCAGGCCGACCTCGCCGAACGCGATGAAGCCTTTCGGCAAGGCACGCCCGCGCAGCGAGGAGGTGATGGCCAGCATCACCGCCAGGTCCGCCGCCGGCTCGCTGATGCGCACGCCGCCCACGGCATTGACGAACACGTCCTGGTCCATGCAGGCGACCCCCGCATGGCGGTGCAGCACCGCCAGCAGCATCGCCAGCCGATCGCGGTCCAGGCCGACGGAGAGCCGGCGCGGACTGGGTCCGCCGCTGTCCACCAGCGCCTGGATCTCCACCAGCAGCGGCCGGGTGCCTTCGAGCGTCACCATCACGCAGCTGCCGGGCACCGGCTCGCGGTGCTGCGACAGGAAGATGGCGCTCGGATTGGCGACGCCCTTGAGCCCCTTCTCGGTCATCGCGAAGACGCCGATCTCGTTGACCGCGCCGAAGCGGTTCTTGATCGCCCGCACCAGCCGGAAACTGGAATGGGTGTCGCCTTCGAAATAGAGCACCGTATCGACCATGTGCTCCAGCACGCGCGGCCCGGCCAGTGCGCCCTCCTTGGTGACGTGGCCGACCAGCACGATGGTGGTGCCGCCGGACTTGGCGGCGCGGGTCAGGTGGGCGGCGCACTCGCGCACCTGCGCCACCGAGCCCGGCGCGGAAGTGAGCTGGTCCGAATACACGGTCTGGATGGAGTCGATCACCGCCACCGCCGGCTGCTGCGCGGCGATCGTGGACTGGATCTTTTCCAGCTGGATCTCGGCCAGCACCTTCACTTGCGAGCGGTCCATGCCGAGTCGGCGCGAGCGCAACGCCACCTGGGCGCCGCTCTCTTCGCCGGTCACGTAGAGCGTGCGCACGCCGGCGCGCTCCAGGCCGTCCAGCGCCTGCAGCAGCAAGGTGGACTTGCCGATGCCCGGATCGCCGCCGATCAGGATCACGCCGCCTTCGACGATGCCGCCGCCCAGCACACGGTCGAGCTCGTCGATGCCGGTGGGGGTGCGGGCGATGTCGGCCGCTTCGATGTCCGCCAGCACCGCCACCTCGGAAGGCGGCGCCAGCGAGGCGAAGCGGTTGCGGGTGCCCGAGGGAGCCTCGGCGACCGACTCGATCAGCGAGTTCCAGGCGCCGCAGCTGGGGCATTTGCCCTGCCACTTCGGGCTGCTGCCGCCGCACTCGGTGCAGGTGTAAACCGTCTTGTCTTTCGCCATGGCCCGAGTGTAGGATGCCCCGATGAACACCCCCGAGCGCTTCGCCGAGTTCGAGGCGGCCGAGCGCGCGATCGGCTGCAGCCAGGTGATGGCGCGCACCTGGGAGCCGAACTCGGTGCAGGACACCCACACCCATCCGTTCGATGCCCGCGCGCTGGTGGTCCAAGGCGAGATGTGGCTGACGGTGGGCGACCGGACGCAGCACCTGCGGCCCGGCGATCGTTTCGCCCTGAAGGCGGGCACCCAGCACGCGGAGCGCTACGGCCCGCAAGGCGCCACCTACTGGGTGGCGCGCACGGCGCAGAAGGCAGCCTAGAGTCTGCGCTGCACGCCCCCGCCGCATTCCTTCCGCATTAAGTCACTTCATTTCCACCCTGACCTCGGGCAGCATTTGCCTGGCTGCGGATATAGGCCTCGTTAGAGAAGCCTGACCGCGGTCGAACCAGAGGGGACAAATGACGAAGACATCCTGGGCGCGGCACGCCGCGCTTGGCCTCGGCCTCGCCCTGGCCGCATCGCTTTCCTCGTGCGGCGGCGGCGGGGGCGGGGGAGGTGGAGGTGAAGGTGGCGAGCTTCAGGTGAGCTTCAACGCTGCGACCCTGTCGTTTTCGCAAACGGAAGGACTTCCAGACGCGAACGCCACCAAGGTCATCGATGCGTCGGCATCCGGCGGCGACAGCAAGGACCGGATCTGCGTCGGCGCCAGGATCGATGGCCAGGGTATCCAGCCTGCGGTGCCGGTGGAGGTGAACACGGACGCGCGCACGGCGCGCATCACGGTGCAGGCCGATGCGGCGCTGCCACCCGGCACCTACAACAGCCGTCTGACCCTGCTGGCTTGCAAGGACCCTGCATGTAACGCCCATGTGCGCGGTTCACC